>JAEWME010000125.1 GCA_023393265.1 Bacteroidota bacterium
GCATTACACAGATTCCGCTCGAACTGGAAGGCAAGGAGCCGTCGCCCAAACACATGAAAACCATAGTCGACCAGGCACGGCAGCAAAACATCAGGATTGTTTTTATCCAGAAAGAATTTGATGCCGAAAATGCGCTCCAGCTATCGCGCGAGATAGGCGGGGAAGTTGTCACCATCGATCCGCTCGAATATAACTGGGAAAAACAGATGCGGGACATCACAATTAAAATAGCCTCGCAAAAATGAAAAAGCTCATCGATATTAAAAACCTTACCGTTGGATACGACGGGAATGTGGTGCTTGACAAAGTGTCGTTCGAAGTTTTTTCGGGCGATTTCATTGGCATAATTGGCCCCAACGGAGGAGGCAAAACCACGCTTATCAAAACCATCCTGGGTTTAATTAAACCGACATCGGGAAAACTCACACTGCACATCAGCAAAACAAATATTGGCTATCTGCCCCAGGTAAACCAAATCGACAAACGGTTCCCTATTTCAGTCATCGACGTGGTGCGATCGGGAAAAGCCGAGTCGGCGCTGTTTTCATCGTTTCATAAGAACACCGAAGAAAAAGAAAAAGCAGAATCGCTGCTCCGGGAAATGGGCATTATCGAACTGAGAAACAAAGCGATCGGTGAACTTTCAGGAGGACAGATGCAACGGGTATTTTTGTGCCGTGCGCTGATGAATGAACCGGAACTGCTCATTCTAGACGAACCAAGCACTTATGTCGACAATAACTTTGAAGGCGAGCTTTACCTGAAACTGAAAGACCTGAACGAAAAGATGGCTATTTTGCTGGTTTCGCATGATGTCGGCACGATCTCGCTGTTTGTGAAAACCATTGCCTGCGTAAACCGCGATATACACCAACACCCGAGCAACATCATCAGCGAAGACCAACTGGCATCGTACAACTGCCCGCTCCAAATCGTAACCCACGGGCACATTCCACATACCGTACTAAAAGTACACGACGAACACGAACACCATGAACACCATCATTGAGCTGTTTTCATACGATTTTTTTCTGAATGCTTTTCTGGCATCGCTACTGGCCGCCATTTCTTGCGGAATTGTGGGCGCTTACATAGTGTCGCGCCGCATTGTTTTCATCAGTGGCGGAATCACCCACGCTTCTTTCGGCGGCATCGGGCTTGGATATTTTCTGGGCATCAACCCGCTGGTTGGCGCAGCTATTTTCTCGGTTCTGTCGGGCATGGGTATTCAGTTATTCAGCAGCCACGGCAAAGTGCGCGAAGACAGCTCCATCGCCATCTGGTGGTCGCTGGGTATGGCCATCGGGATTATTTTTGTTTACCTCACGCCAGGCTATGCACCCAACCTGATGAGCTACCTTTTTGGTAGTATCCTCACTGTTTCGACAGGCGAAATCTGGCTGATGACAATCCTTTCGGCCATCATCGTGTTGTTCTTCACTTTGTTTTACAGAACGATCCTTTACATTTCGTTTGACGAGAATTTTGCCCGCACGTCCAACCTGCCGGTTGCGCTATTCAACTACCTCCTGATGGTGCTCATTTCGCTCACCATCGTGCTGAACATCCGTGTTGTTGGCATTATCTTAATTCTTTCACTGCTCACCATTCCGCAGGCAACAGCCAACGTAATAACCCGCGAGTTTGGCCGTATGATGGTTTACTCCATTATTTTTGCCTTCATTGCTTCTTTTACCGGATTACTAATCTCCTATTTTGCCGACATTCCTTCCGGAGCAACCATCATTTTTACCCAGGTTGTCCTTTTCGGATTGGTTAAACTAGTCTGGTCAGCCATTCCAGCAAAATAAAAGATGTCAGAAGATACAAATTACATTATATGTGCACATTGCCTGAAAAAATGGGATAAAACGCTACTTACCCGTTCGTGCAGTAATTGCTTTGCCTGCACTGGCTGTGAGGCTTATGTTTGTCCCGAATGCCGCTACGAAATCGTGATTATCCCTCCCCTGCCAATGAAAAAGGACTCCGAAAACCGTTAACCTTCCGCATTCAGGAATAAGAAATCAGCCAAGCAAAATATACAAAAGAACAAGGGCTGCTTCCAAAGGAAACAGCCCTTAACCTATAGATAATTAAAAATCTTCGTTAGAAAATATAACGTAATCCAACCTGTAGATTCCAGGTTGAAGAAACCGAGGTAGGATCCTGGAAGGCTGATGTCATATATTTATCACTTAATTTGTTCATTGAGACAATCGCTTTACCGGTAGTAGCATCCCTGCCTTCAAACTTCAATGGGGTTACTTGAAGGTTTGAACCAATATATTGTTTATTTATTCCCCAATCAGAATTAATTAGGTTGGGCAAATTAATAATATCAACACTTAATTGTACAGTATTCTTTTTCCCGGCAACCTTTAAATAAAAGTCCTGTAAGAAACGGAAATCAAGTCGGTTATAGAATGGTTCGTAAGCAGCATAACGTTTAGCATACTCACCAGCGTGATCAGATAAATATGAATTATCTTTTGCATAGGCAAAGTATGCCTCAGCATCTGCATCACCATTTTTCCATATAAAATCATCTTTAGTTTTCGGAATATACATCAAATCATTGACTGTACCGTCATTATTGGCATCGGTTGAATACAAATAAGAAATTGCATTACCGTTAAATCCACTATAGAACAGGGAAACAGTAGATTTAAAATTTTTGGCATATTCTTTCTGGTAGTTAACACCTACGATAATACGATTAGGTGTATTATTCATTGTTAATCCTGTTTCTAATGAGTTAGGCGAACCAACAATGTGTCGATACCTCCAAGCAGAATATGGATCTGATCCATTCTTACCTACCACTTCCTCAGCGTAAGTATATGTGTATGCTACGCTCCCACTAAACCCGTGAAAGTTCGGAAGAGTGAGCTGAGCCGACAAATTGTATCCATATCCTTTATCAGTATTACGCATCACTACTGCATAACTATAATTGGAATTAATACTTCTCGGATCCTGAGTTGTATTTGGCCAATAAGGGCGAGATTTATCTCCTTCAACAAGAGTACTCTGAGGATTATTCAGATTAATATTATCAAAACAGATTGCATTTATATCCTTTGTATAAATACCTTCCAAGGTTAATACCATATCAAGCGGAAGTTTGAAATCTGCAGCGAAGCTAGTTCTCAACACCTGAGGCAATTTAAAATCTTTATCAACAGTCGACAAGTTTCCTTTGGCAACATTAGACTGAGGAAAGATGTCCGAAATAGCACTATTACTCAATAGATCATTTGAGTTGACTTCAAAAGGAATTCTTGCAAGTTTATCTTGATTTGCAACAATTGCACCTTTGCTGTCATATCCACTAATAGCTAACTGATATTGAAGCATTCCACTATTCTGGGGTTGATTTGTAAACCATACAAATGGGATACGACCAGTAAATATACCTACTCCACCACGAAGTTTAATTGATTTGTTTTCAGTTACATCATAATTAAATCCGATACGTGGAGAAAAAAGAACGCGGGTTTTTGGCCATGATGAAAAATCCATTTTCTCACCATCCCTAAATGTATAATCCTTAACTAAAGGATTATCAATCGCACCGGATAAATAAGCAGGAACGTCGATACGTAGACCATATGTTAGCTTGAAGGCTTCAGACAAATACCATTCGTCCTGAGCATATGCAGAAAACTGTCCAAACCCGAGTTCCGGAACATCATCGTATGTATTTCCATTAATTGGATATGACAAAGCAAAAGCAGTTGGATGATAAGCCGGGTTATAAGGTTTTCCTTCGCCTTCGCCGTTAACATAGGCTTTAAAAGCATCCAAATCTCTAAAACGGTAATAGCCTGTTCCTTGTCTCCAATAGCTATTCTTAACAAATTGATACTCATAAGAAAGCCCACCAGTAATGGTATGTTTTCCTAAGGAATAAGTAACATTATCACTTACGATCAATGTATTATTCAGTACCTGATTTTTGTACGAGAAAAGCTCATACCCGGCAGACATCAACACAGTTCCTGAAGTAGTAGCTCCATCCATTATGTCAACGAATGGGAAAATATCACTGTCACTCTCCCTTGGTTGGTCATAATTAGTATATGCAACTAAAAGATTATTTGACAAACCGTCGGCGAGCTTACTATTTAACTCAGCGGTGATAGATTGCAAAACTCCAGCAGAACTATATTGAGAATTTTCAAAGGACATTCCTCCTGTCGCAGAATGACGACCTCCACTAATACTTGGCGAAACATCTCCTGAACTACTTGGTCGTGAAATACTCTCCATACGAGCATAATTATAACGCACAGTAGCTTTATGGTTATTATTAATATTCCAGTCCAATTTAGCTAATAATTTTCGGCTTCCTTCATTATCGCCACCCCAGTTCTCATAACGACCCGTTTGATAGTTCAATTTCGTAGCTAAAAAGTTAGAAAAATCCTGCAACTGAGCTCCGGTTACTCGCTTACTTACATTTGGGTCATCAGTATTTCGACCATCGCCACCAGCCAAAAGCGTATTTCCAGGTGTTGTATTATTTTCCAATTCTCCACTTACAAAAAAGAACAATTTATTCTTGATAATTGGACCTCCAAGAGTCACCCCATAAACCTGACGTTCAGAATCGTTAATTTTCAATTCATTGTCACGAATTTTAGTACCATTCATATCCTGATTACGGAAATACATATAACCAGAACCGTGAAATTCATTTGTTCCAGATTTTGTTACAACATTAATCCCTGCACCAGTAAAATTAGATTGGCGCACATCATAAGGCGCTACAGCGACCTGCATCTCCTCAACCGCATCAACACTTATAGGATCAGCGCTAGAAGCACTTGGCCCAGGCATCGGGTTACTATTCAAACCAAAATTATTATTAAAATTAGCTCCGTCGATAGAGATATTTGTTGCATAAGCGGGGCGTCCACCAAATGACCCGGTTCCTGATGCGTAAGGCGACAACTTGGTATAATCTCCTAAACTGCGACTAATTGTTGGCATTAAGGTCATTTCACGGCTCTTCACATTGGTCATCGAACCATTTTTATCACCTGCAAATTTAGAACCTTCTGCAGTAACCAAAATTTCATCAACAGTCATTTCGGATGCGCTCAGTTGCGCATTTAGAGTAAATGATTCACCTAACTGAAGTTGCACATTATCTCTCTTAAAATTAGCAAACCCGAGATACCTAATCTCGACTTTATATGGCCCTCCAGTCCTCATACCAACGATGGTATATCGTCCTTCCGAGTTGGAAATTGTACCATACTGACTGCCCGAAGGTACATGCACAGCGACAATAGTAGCTCCTGGGAGAGGTTCGTTATTTGCTCCCGTAATTTTTCCGTTCATTCCCGATGTTGTTACCTGGGCGTAGCCCGACAAAACAACAGAAATAAACGCCACTAGCATCAAATAAACTTTTAGCATTTTTTTCATAGACAACTTGTTTTAAATTCCAGACAAAGTAAATTAAATGGTGTTTGAATAAATTAAATTGTTTCTTACTATAATGTTACTTTTTTGTGTCATTTTGATTACACAACACGCAACTAACAGACTTCAACGGTCATCTTCATTTGGCATACTTCTTCCTTGAAAATTACAACTTATTACCCACTATTAAAAAGCTAGTTACCAACAACAACCATGCTCGTAACTTGTTAATAAAATTTCAACCAGTAAGGCCATAATCATTTTATTTTTCGCATAAAAAGCTTATAAAGAAACGAAAACGGACAGAATCCCGCTTTTGATGTCCGCCAAACAATTAATTTCCAGAACTGTTTTTATCTCAGAAATTAATATTTTTGCAGCCTTATTTTAGAGGGAATACAAATGGAAACGATGGAACAGAAACACATAAGGCAAATGCTTGACAAAAAGGGTTTTATCGACGAACCCATCAATCCTGAACTTAAATTGATTGAAGAAATCAAGCGCCTGAAGAAAGAAAAAAATGCAGTTATCCTCAGCCATTACTATGTAGAAAGTGATCTTCAGGATATTGCCGACTTCGTGGGCGATAGTCTTGGCTTGGCTCAGGAAGCTGCCAAAACCGAAGCTGATATGATTGTTTTTGTGGGGGTTCATTTTATGGCCGAAACCGCAAAAATCATCAACCCCAAAAAGAAAGTGATCCTGCCCGACCTAAAAGCGGGCTGCTCGCTGGCCGATTCGGCGCCAACAGAGGCATTCGCCGAATTCAAAGCCAAATATCCCGATCATAAAGTCATCTCATACATTAACTGTACCGCCGACCTGAAGACAATGACCGATGTTGTTTGTACTTCGGCCAATGCACTAAAGATTGTCAACAGTTTCCCGCCGGAACAGAAACTTATTTTTGCTCCGGACAAAAACCTGGGAAACTACATCAACAGCCTCACTGGCAGAAACATGGTTTTATGGGACGGTGCCTGCATGGTGCACGAAAAATATTCGGTTGAAAAAATTATCGAACTGATGGACCAGCACCCCGATGCCGAATTCATTGCGCATCCTGAATGTGAGAAACCAGTTTTGCTGCTCGCTAAATTTATAGGATCGACAACTGCGCTGCTGAACTATGTTGAAAAAAGCAGCTCGCGCAAGTTTATTGTTGCTACCGAAAGTGGCATACTCCACCAGATGAATAAATCTTGTCCGGACAAGATTTTCATTCCGGCTCCTTCGGTCGATTCAACCTGTGGATGTAACGATTGTTCGTACATGAAACTGAACAACCTTCAGAAATTATACATCTGCCTGAAACACGAGCAGCCAGAGATCAAACTTTCTGACGAGGTGATTGAAAAGGCACAAATTCCGATCAGGAGAATGCTGGAAATCTCGAAATAAGCCGCAATAAAAACCAATTAACCAAGCCAGCTATGCCAAACACCAAAATCACGCTCTCTCTCATCCTGGGAATATTTATGCTGTCTGCCATTTCGGTGCCGGCTAAAAATGTGAGGCCACCAAAGAAAACTGATCTAGACATCGTATTCATCGGTAACAGCATAACTTATGGTGCAAATTTGGCACATCCTGAAACAGACGCCCCGCCCGTTGCAGCTTCGGCGTTTCTGCGAAAAATGGCAGGAATTGGATTAGTCAATTTTTCCAACCAGGGAAGAAGTGGTTATACGACTGTTAACTTTTTGCCCGGCGGCGAAACTTTTAAGGAAGTTGTGAGGGCGACAAGAGGACTAAATACCAACACTTCACACACGCTTATTTTCTCAATCAAGCTGGGTACCAACGACAGCGCGATTGAAGGCCCTTTGGGAGCACCGGTTTCGGGAGAAGATTACCGAAAAAATATGGTGTCGATAATTGACGAACTGATCAAGCTTTTTCCTGAATCAAAAGTCGTTATTCAACAGCCCGTCTGGTACAGTCCCAACACTCAAAATGGCGCCAAATATCTGGAAGAAGGACTAAAGCGACTGCAAAGCTATTTCCCGGAGATTAAATCGATCGTCAAAAGTTATGCTTCTTCTCATCCCGGACAGGTTCTCATGGGCGATCAAAGCGGATTTGAGTATTTCAGGAAAAACTACCTGACTGATCTTGTCCCTGAAGAAGGCAAACAAGGAATTTTTTACTTGCACCCGAACGAAAAAGGGGCTGCGCAACTGGGCCGCTTCTGGGGCGAAGCAATCTACAAGGCCGTGAAATAAAAAGTAAAACCCCACCAGAACCTAAGTCCTGACGGGGTTTTTATCATTAAGGAAATATCAGCCGCTTAATCGATTACGGTGATCCAACCGTGTGTATCGGGCTCGTCGCCGTATTGAATACCTCTAAGTTTTTTGTATAACATTTCACTCACCATGCCCGGCTTTCCATCCTTTGAGAAAACATACGATTTGTTTTCATCATAGTCGTCAATTCGCTCAATCGGGCTGATCACTGCCGCTGTTCCGCAAGCTCCTGCTTCCTCGAAGGTAGCCAGCTCTTCAACGGCAACATGGCGCTGCTCTACTTTCAGGCCCATATCTTCGGCCAAAGTCATCAGACTTTTATTGGTAATCGACGGCAGAATCGAAGTTGATTTCGGCGTCACATACGTGTTGTTTTTTATTCCAAAGAAATTGGCAGCACCACACTCGTCAATGTATTTTTTCTCTTTTGCGTCCAGGTAAAAAACATTGGAATAGCCAAGTTCATGCGCTTTTGCTCCTGCAATCAGGCTGGCGGCATAATTTCCGCCAACTTTGTATTTACCCATGCCGAGTGGTGCCGAGCGGTCGAATTCCCGCATGATTACGAATGGTGTTGTTTGAAAACCGCCTTTGAAATATGGTCCAACAGGCGTAACAAATAAAACAAACATATATTCGTTGGCCGGTTTCACACCAACCTGCGCACCTGTTCCGAACAAGCAAGGACGGATATAAAGCGCCGCACCCGATTCGTAAGGAGGCACAAAGCGGGCATTCAATTTCACCGCTTTAATTACCGCTTCCTCAAATTTTTCGACCGGTAGCACCGCCATCATCGTTCCGGCACACGAATCCTGAAGACGTTTGGCATTTTCGTCCATCCTGAAAACGCGAATTTTATCATCTTTCCCACGAAAAGCTTTCAACCCTTCAAAAGCTTCCTGCCCATAATGAAGGGCAGTAGCAGCCATGTGCATGGTTACCTGTTCGCTGTCGCTCACTTCGAGCTCGCCCCACGATCCGTTCTTGTATGTACAGCGGATATTGTAATCGGTCTTCATATAACCGAAGCCCAGCGATTTCCAATCTATTTGTTCCATAATAAATTTAGTTTGTCAATCAGGTTTTTTTTCGAAACTCAAATAAACGAAAAAAACCTTGCCGAAGGTAAGACAAAACTCCCCCTTTTCAAAAATTATCAATTATATCTTGCTAACTGACTTCCAGCCAATAACCGCTGTGCCTGCGAATGTTGAGAACACGACCGTCCGCGAAAAGGAGGTACTGCCCTTTTATTCCGCTCAACACGCCCGAAACGACCGGTTCTTTGTCGAATGTAACCCCCACTACTTTCTCCGGAAATTGCAATACCGGATAATTCAGCTTCCAGATTTTATCATCGTCGCTAAAATATTGCTGCAATTCCAGCGGCAGCAACCGGTTCGCATTCATTTTTTCCTGAGGCAAATCGTAAGTACTGGTCGATGTATTTTTCAGCATGGCCTGCCACGCTGTTTTATCAGAAAAATAATTCTTCAGGAAAACCTCTATTACGCCTGCAATATGCCGGTTGGGTGTTTTCGACACAATAATGGCTTCGCTGGCGCCCTGATCGATCCAGCGGGTTGGCATCTGGTGGTGGCGGGTCACGCCCACTTTTAATTCTCCTGAAACAGCCAGGTAAACAAAATGGTCGATGAGGTCGTGCTCCCGGGCCCAGTCCATGTCGCGGGCAATGCCGAGGTGAGCCTTCGACAACTCGGGGCGCATGATGGTTTCGCTGGCTTCGGGCGCGGTTTGCAAACAATTGTAGCAAAAACCCTGTCCAAACGAAGTTTTGGTTCTTTTCCCGCACGCGATACAATTGATTTGCCCGGTGAACCTCAATTCAATCGGCTTCCCGATTCGTTCATTCATAGGGATTTCCACATCGCCAACCGGTAAAAAGTACTGCACCGGATCGGCCATCTCCGATCGCATTTTGATGATATTTCCTGAAGCAAGCATGATTTTCGAATTTGAAATTTAGACTTGTAAAATTTATTCCGACTCCAGTTCGTGGATAATAGCACGTTGAACCAACTGATTCAAGGTTATTCCCTGAATACTTGCAATCTGAGCCGCTTGTCTGTGTAAATCCGGCGATATTCTAACGTTAAAGCTGCCTTTATATGATTTATCTGCAGGTTTGCCTTCCTTCTCACAATCCAGAATGTGTTCCTCAACCATTAATCTGAAAGCCTCCTCCAGTTCATCAACTGAAGTTCCCTCAAAGGTTACCAGATCATTGACACCCTCAATTTTACCATAAAAAACACGGTCTTCAGCACTAAAATTAACCGACCCGATAAATTCTTTGTATTTCAATATGTTCTTCATAGCATTTCCATTTTTCCAAGTTCCTGTTCGATCAAATCAATTTGATAACGTTTTAAAATATTTCCAGGATGAGGTTTATGTAATTTAATCTTGTGATTCATTGTCCTGTTCGTAAAAACAACCCTCGAACCAGATCCTTGTTCTTCCTGATATCCAAAACCCACCAAAAGCCTTTGCAATTCATCAAATGTGAAATCTTTAGGCTTTGATTTGAATCTCTGTATCAGTTTTTCTCTGGTTCCCATTTTGCAAATATAAAAAATGCAACTAAAATATAGTTGCATTTACATTTCTTTTATATCCGTTCACTTCAGTGAACGGTAAAGGATAAACTCATCCTTAAACAATGCGGCGAATATTCTTTGCCGTCGGCATTAGCTGACGGTAATATGAATGTTTCTTTGGATAATCGGTGTTCTTTTTGATGAACCAAATTCACAACATCAGCAACCCATTCTCCCGCAATTCCTGCATCGGTTTGCTGTTCCAGAAAAGGACAAAATCCTCGCCGGTAGCTTCTTCAAAGCTCTTTTCGAGCTCGGAAAAAGTGGTCTGTTGCAGATTGTACACCGACAAAGCCGGAATTTGCTCCGTCAGCCATTCGCCTGCTTTTTGTTTTAGTTTGATAACCAATTCCTGCTTTTTATTGCTGAAGGTCAGTTCAGCCATTTCGAAGTTTTGGTTTTTCTTCTTTTTGCTGAAAGTGCGAAGCGCGACACTTCCACCCAGACAAACCACTTTGGCATTCGGACTGGAGGCTTCATACGACTGTTCGTCGATGGCCTGTTGGATAT
>JAEWME010000139.1 GCA_023393265.1 Bacteroidota bacterium
CATCAATTATGTGATAGTATATTCGTATGAACGTTTTTCACGCTCTGGTATTAACGGGGCTTCAATTGCTGAAGATTTATTAAAGAAATATGGGGTTATGACCTTGGCTGCAACACAGGAACTAGACCCGAGAACCCCAGCAGGTTCTTTTCAGCAGAAGATATTGTTCCTATTTGGGCAAATGGATAATGAGCTAAGACGGGATAAGGTTATTACTGGAATGAAAGAACATCTTCTGAACGGATATTGGGTGTGGCGAATACCATTTGGGTACAAAGATTTAAACAAAGGGAAAGCTAATCAGCGTCATTTGGTGGTTAATGAACAAGGGAAACTATTAAAAAGTGCTTTTGAGTTGAAAGTTTACAAGCAGCTCACTAATGCGGAAATTTCGAGACATTTGTTCCGCAAGGGACTAAATATTAACGAAAAACGGCTGAATCAAATATTCTTAAATCCCTTTTACTGTGGGCTTCTTACGAGTAAAATGATCCCTGGACAAGTTATTGAAGGGAGGCACGAACCATTAGTTTCAAAAGAACTGTTTTTGGCGGTACACAATATCAGGGAGGAAAAGAGAAGTCAGGGGTTTGTGCATGACAAAGAAAATGATAACCTACCTCTGAAAATTTTTACTCAATGTGATAAATGCAAACAACCTCTAACAGGATACTTGGTTAAAAAGAAAGGACTGTATTATTATAAATGTAGCACCAAAGGATGCCAAGTAAACCGAAGTGCGAAAGCAATGCATGATTTATTTCGAGACCTATTGAAATGTTTTCAAATAGGAAAAGATGAGTTTGAAATAGTTAGAATTCAGTTAGAGGAGCAAGTGAATGTTTTCTTTGCATCCAGTTTTAAAGATGCCAGAGTATTAAAAAGTAACTTGGCTGAGGTTAAAAAGAAATTGGAGGCTATTGAGGAAAGATTTGTAATTGGGGAGATTGACCGTAATCTTTACGATAAATTCAGACCGAAATATGAAAAGGAATGTTTTGAGATTGAACAGGAATTGAATAAGAGTGACGGATATTTCTCGAACCTCAAAAAAGTGATTGACTTTGCTGTTAAAGTATGTCGTAATCCGTTGATAATGTGGAATAATTTAGATTTTAATGGAAAGCAGGTATTTCAAAATTTGCTATTTCCGGAAGGAATTATCTATAATCGAGAATTCGATCAATATCGAACCACGAGAGTGAACACTTTTTTCTCAGCAATCCCGCAACTGAAACGGGTTTTGGAACAAAATAAAAGCGGATGTTTTGTCAATTTTGACGAAACATCCGCTTTGGTGCCCAGAACAAGACTCGAACTTGCACACCCTTGCGAGCACTAGTCCCTGAAACTAGCGTGTCTACCGATTTCACCATCTGGGCATTTTGCTTTTCGTTAAAAGCGCAGCAAATATAGGATATTTTTCGTTTCATCAAGCCCTTCATAATGCTAAAAGTTTAAAAAACTGAGTGGCTGACCAAACCAGTCTGAAATACAGGAAGGTTCACTTTTACTTTCTCCGTAATCTTCTTTTGTTTGTCGGTAAAAATCGTGTATTCATCGTAAATCAGGCAGAACAAGTTCTGCTTTTACCCATTTTGCAGATAAATTTTGACAATTATGATTCGGGATTTTTCATCTCATTTTATTCGGGCGTGGAATGAAGCTTCGGTTGAGTTACCAGCTTCCCAAAAGAATTACAGCGACTTTGAAAAGAGTAGTAAGGAAAATAGCATGAATTTATTTCTCCAGTCGGTTAAGCAGATTCGTAAAAAGAGGAAGTTGAAGCTTGAGATAACAACCGAAGATGAGGAGCGTTTTTTTACCGATACACGCCTATTCTTTAAAAATGCACTTGATTTTGATGAAAGTCAGGTTTCTTTTCTTTTTTCAGAAGAAATGATTAATGTAACTCGGGCTTTTGTATACGAAGCCCGTAAATTTGATTCGTCGCTGCCTTTTAGTGATATTTTTCAGGCCCTGAGAAATGCCTGGATTATGTTTGGCGTTCAAATTATTTTTGGACAGTCGGTTGCAATGACGCCCTCTGTTTTCGCATACAGCATGCTTTATCCATATACCGACAACCTAATTGATGATCCCTCAATTTCGGAAATTGAAAAGATTGCGTTTAGTTGCCGCTTTCGCGACCGGCTTTCAGGAATCATGGTTCAGCCTCTTAGTAAGACCGAAAGTACTATTTACGCCCTGGTCGAGATGATTGAAATGGAATTCTCACGGGATAAGAATCCTGAAGTTTTTGAAAGCTTGCTCGCTATTCACGATGCGCAAACAGCCAGCCTTTTGCTCATTGACGCCCAAAATACAGTTAGTGAGGAAGATTCGCTCTCAATTTGTATCCGGAAAGGGGGAACTTCAGTTTTAGCCGATGGTTACCTTGTGACAGGAAAGCTGAGCGAGGAGCAGCAGTTTTTTTTGTATGGATATGGTGCTTATTTGCAAATGCTTGATGATATTCAGGATGTTGAAGATGATTTGAGTTCGGGATTGAAAACCTATTTTGCGCGAGATATTGAATCCTGTCTGCTTGACTGGAAAGTGCGAAAAACTTACCAGTTTGGCGAATTTGTATTGGAGAGCCTCGATGCTGCCGGTGAAAAATTTGTCGACTTATTCAAGGCTTTAATCCGGCGAAGTATAGATCTTTTTGTGGCAGAGGCAATAGCTCAGAATCCTGAAATCTATTCGCATGAGTTTACTGAACTGTTCGAGAAAAGGTCGCCGTTTAGTTTTTCGTACATCCGGAATTTAAATTCGCGATTCTCAGCCTATCACGGTTTTCTTGTTACTGCTGCCAAAGAAATTGCATTACCGCGCTTGATGGACGTTTCTGCCTGATGGTAGGCTATTGCTGTCATTTTTCATCTAGGATTTATGTGTTTTAAAAAATAAAGTGTTTGAAAGACAATTATTTTTTTGTTGATTTGACTCGGAAAGAAAAATGACTAACTTAAAATAATCCAACATGAAAAAAAATTTGTTTTTTGTTCTATTGTCTCTGAACTTGTGGGCGGTGAAGGCACAGGTAAATGTGCTCAATATAGATGCTACAGGAGGCAAGTATCAAATCAATAAAAATATTTACGGACAGTTTGCTGAGCACCTTGGTCGCTGTATCTATGATGGAATTTGGGTCGGAAAAAATTCACCCATTCCGAATGTTGATGGTTATCGCAAAGATTTGCTCGAAGCGCTTCAGGCACTTAAGATTCCGGTATTGCGGTGGCCTGGAGGCTGTTTCGCAGACACCTATCACTGGAAAAATGGAGTCGGGCCTGCCGATAAACGTCCGAAAATTAAAAACGCTTTTTGGGGTGGAACGGTCGAGGACAATAGTTTTGGTACCAACGAGTTTCTCAATTTGTGCGAGTTGCTTGGTTGCGACGCGTATATTTCTGCAAATGTGGGTTCTGGTTCTGTCAACGAAATGATTGAGTGGATAGAATACATGACATCTGATGACGATATTCCAATGGCAAATCTTCGTCGACAGAATGGACGCGAAAAGCCTTGGAACGTGAAATTTGTAGGTATTGGCAACGAAAGCTGGGGATGTGGTGGTAATATGACTGTTGATTATTATGTGAATTTAATGAAGCAATATTCTGGCTATGTCAATACTTATAATTCTGATATTCAACGTGTAGGAAGTGGATCGAACGGTGACGATTATAACTGGACCAAAGTGATGATGGAGCATGGTGCCCGAAATATGGATGCTTTGTCGGTTCATTATTATACCATTGCTGGCCCTGAATGGAACAAAAAAACCGCTGCGACAAATTTTGATGAGAATTTGTATTTCAATGGACTTAAAAAAGGTCTGTTTATGGACGAACTTGTGAGTCGCCACTCTGGAATTATGGATCAATACGATCCCGGCAAAAGAGTTGGCTTGATGGTCGATGAGTGGGGGATTTGGACCGATGTGGAGCCGGGTACCAATCCGGGACACCTCTTTCAGCAGAATTCGATGCGCGATGCCTTAATTGCTTCGACTACACTCGATATTTTGAATAAGCATTGTGAACGGGTAAAAATGGCCAATATTGCACAAATTGTGAATGTTTTACAGGCAATGGTTTTGACTCAGGGTGATAAAATGGTTTTGACACCAACTTATCAGGTCTTTAAGATGTATGCGGTACATCAGGATGCTACCTTGTTGCCATCAAGCCTGATTTGTGAAAAATATTCCCTAAACAACGATCAGATTCCGGCGGTCAGCAGCTCTTCATCGATTGATAAAAACGGTAAAATCCATATTACGATTAGCAACCTGAATCCTAGTAAGGAAGTAAAACTACAGGTGAACCTATCAGGAAAAGGTATCTCGAAAATTAATTCAGGAACACTTTTAACTGCCGCAGCATTCAATACTGTTAATACTTTTGATAAGCCGGATGCCGTGTCTCCTGTCGGGTTTAAAGGTGCAAAGAAATTATCCGACAGTCAGATAGAGGTTGTGTTGCCGTCAAAGTCGGTTGTTGTACTTGAACTTGAGTAGAAGCAATCAATCAAATTTTTCGAATGATATTCCGGGCCGGTGTGATTTTCATACCGGCTTTTTTTATGAAACAGCGTTCTATTGAAAACTTCTTCCTGCCATTTTTCAGGCATTTGGATTCAAGTGCTCAAAAAGATGTATTTTTGGAACTTTCAATCCTGAAACAATGGCTTTTGATCAAATAAAAATTGGTTTTATGGGAGCGGGTGGCATTGCCCGCGCCCATGCCTATGCGCTTAATTCACTGAAATATTTCTATCCTGAAGTTCCTGATGTTGATTTTATTTCGGTTTGCTCGGAACGAAAGGAAAGCCGCGACTTGTTTGCCGGTAAGTATGGATTTAAGAAATCGGTTTCATTGGTAGAGTTTTCTGCTGATCGTGAGGTGAATACTGTTTTCATTCTGGGGCCTAATAAGGTTCATTTCGACCATTTGAAACTCGCGATTTCTATGCCTTCCGTTTCCCGGATTTACCTGGAGAAACCTGTTTGTTCCAATTTGGATGAAGAGGAGCAAATGCATGCTTTAGCTGAAGATTGTGGTAAGCAGATTCAGGTCGGATTTCAGTATTTGCAAACGGCCTCGGTACGCGAAGCCATCGTTTTCTGGCACTCCGGAAAACTGGGACGCCCCATTCATTTTGATCTCAAGTATTATCACGGCGATTATTTGCTGCCCGATTACAGGGCAAAGCGGGCAACGCGTCTCACTCCGGCTCCCGATGGCGGGGCAATGGCCGATCTGGGTTCGCACGGAATTAGCTTGCTGATGGCTTTTCTTGGCGAAAACCTTCAGGTTACAAACGCTTTTCAGGCTGGTACGTTTGCTGATGTTCCTGAAGACTCCGATTTGTTTAGCTCCCTTACGCTTTTTGATCCACACACAAAGGCCGCAGGCAATATGTCGGCAAGCCGCATTAGTTCGGGTTCCGGCGATTTGGTGTCGCTAGAAATATATGCTGAAAAAGGCATGTTGCGTTATTCGTCGCACGCTGTTGATTATTTTGAATATTACCTCGAAGAAACAGCCGAATGGACCAAAAAAGTTGTGGGAAGCAATTACCTGCCACTTACCAGCTTTCCATCAGGGCATGTTCCACCTGGCTGGTTGCGTTCCATGATTCATGCGCATTACATATTCCTTGGCGGCAACGATCCAAAAGCATTTGTTCCCGGCTTGAGACATGGTCTGGCAGTTCAGCGCATCGTTCGCGAAACAGCAGGGCAGTTAAAAAATTACCGAAATCACATTCAGCAATATGGAGCGAAGTAGTGGGGTTTTGCTGCACATCAGTTCGCTGCCCGGAGAAGGCGGAATTGGTAGCATGGGGAAGGAGGCTTTTCGTTTCGTGGATTTTTTGGTCGCAACCCGCCAGAAAATTTGGCAGATTTTGCCGCTCGGTCCGGTTGGTTTCGGAAATTCACCATACCAGTGTTATTCAGCTTTCGCCGGAAACCCGCTGTTCATAGATATTGATCTGCTGGTCAATGATCGGTTGCTTGATAAAAAGTTGGTGGAAAATCTTCAATTTAAAACATCCAGAGTTGAATTTGATAAAGTTGAGGATTGGAAGATGAACCTGTTTCGGCAGGCCTTTGCGGCATTCAGAAAAAACCTTTCGAGATACTCGGCAGAGTACCACGATTTTATGAATCACAATGCCTGGTGGCTCAACGATTATGCGCTGTTTCGAGCCCTGAAATCCGCCAATAACGAAACTGTCTGGAATACCTGGCCCGAAGAACTTGTGAGACGGGAAAAAGCTACGATTGATAAGGTTTCCGGAGAATTGCATGAAGAAATTGATTTTCATTGTTTCCTTCAGTTTTTATTTTTTCGGCAATGGTTTGGCCTGAAGTCGTACGCCCATTCAAAAGGCATTCAAATTATTGGCGATATTCCGCTTTATGTATCGCTCGATAGTGTAGACGTTTGGGCCAATCAGGAAATATTTATGCTTGACGATAAAGCCAGGCCGACGAAAGTTGGCGGCGTTCCTCCCGACTATTTTAGCGAAACCGGACAACTTTGGGGCAACCCGGTATTTGACTGGGAGCGGGTTGCAAGCCGCAATTTTGACTGGTGGCTTGCCCGTTTGCATTTTAATTTACGTATGTTCGATCTGGTGAGAATCGATCATTTCCGGGGATTGGAGTCGTTCTGGGCCATCAATGCCGGAGAAGAAACTGCGGTTGTAGGCGAGTGGCTTCCGGCTAAAGGACACGAATTGTTTTCAAGATTGAAAGAACATTTGGGCAAATTAAATGTAATTGCCGAAGATTTAGGAATCATTACGCCCGAGGTTGCTCAATTGCGCGACGATTTCGGCCTGCCGGGGATGAAAGTGCTTCAATTTGCCTACGGTTCGGACGCAACCAATGAAAACCTCCCGCATAATTATTCTGCTAATTTCCTGGTTTATACCGGGACCCACGACAACGATACTTCGCTTGGCTGGTTTAATTCGATAGGCAAAAAAGAGAAACGCTTGCTCCATAAATACGTTGCCGGAAGCGGAAAGCAGTTTGTCCGGAATTTCATGGAAGAAGCATGGCGCTCAGCGGCATTTATGGCCATTGTTCCCATGCAGGATGTTTTGGGCCTGGATACTGATGCCCGAATGAATACGCCCGGCGTTCCGTCAGGAAACTGGGGCTGGCGCTTTTCGTGGAGCCAATTGCGGAGTAATCACAAAGTTTTCCTGAAAAAAATTACGGAGAAGTACAACCGTTAATTTTTTGTGAGTTTCTTCAGGTAGGCGGGAATGTATTTTGAGATAGTTATTTCCCTTTCAGGAATTTCCAAACGGCATCCATGAAAAGCTGGGGCTGCTCGGCATGAAGCCAGTGTCCTGCGTCGGGAACGACCGAAATTTCAGCTTCAGGATAAATTTTACGGATGATCGGATAATCTTCAGGAAGGATATAATTTGAATTGGCGCCTTTAATGAAAAGTACCGGATAGTTGGTAATTGGCATCCGGTCTTCGAACCAACGAATGTTGACGCCTTTGATAATCTCGTCCAGGTTATCGAATAAAACCCGGGCATTGATGCGCCATTCGAACCTGTTGGTCTCTTTTTTCCGGTGAAGGCTTTTCAGCAGGAACTGCACAATTTGCCTGCTGTCGATTCGTTCGAGTAAAAATTGCTCAACCTGGCTGCGCGAATCTATATTAGAGAGATCGAGCTCAATAATGGCCTGCAAAATATTGTTGTGCAGGTAATACTGGCTTTCTTCGTTCAGCAGGAAATAGTCTTTCGGAGCAATGTCGGCAATAATCAGTTTTTCAATTCGTTCGGGATATTCGGCGGCGAACCACATGGCCGCTTTTCCGCCCATACTGTGACCGAGCAGGATGGCCTTTTCAATATGGCGGTCATCGAAAAATTCGGCCAAATCATTTTTCATCGCTTCAAAATCGTGGACATCAGAATTGGGAGAATGCCCGTGATTTCGCTGATCGACTGAAAAAACATGATATCCGGTAGATAGTTTCTTCGCTACAGTTAACCAGTTGTCGGACGAACCGTAGAGTCCGTGAACGATTACCACCGGAAAACCGATGCCTTCTTCCCTGAAAAAGAGTTTCATGGTTGCCTATTGAAGACAGGACAAGTAATCCTGAATGGTATTTCTTAATCCAAGATAGAGCGCGTCGGCAATCAACGCGTGGCCGATTGAAACTTCGTCGAGGTGCTGAACGTGGTCGTGGAAAAAGCGAAGGTTTTTCAGGCTTAGATCGTGACCTGCATTGATTCCAAGTCCAAGC
>JAEWME010000141.1 GCA_023393265.1 Bacteroidota bacterium
CGCAACCGCGCCATCGAAGTTTACAGACGAGCTTTAAAATAATGAATTGATGAAGGGAATTTAGTCTTACACTTATGTTAGTGAGACTATTTTTATCGCATAGGCCGCGCTTTTCCGTAAGAAAACATGTTAGTAGAAAATAGAAGCTATACAGCGGTTAAGAGTCTGTCTCAAAAGGATTTTATATTTTTTGTTGCTTTACTTTGTAAGTTGCAATGTCGTTAAAACCCCTAAATTCCCTGAAGGGGACTTCCAAGCCGCCCCTTTAGGGGAGGTTTGGAGGGGTAAAATCAAGGTGTGGTTACAATTGATAGGATCTACTAACGGAAATCTTACTTTTTTGGACAGCCTCTATCCATTGTTGTAGGCCTTTTTACCCATATTTCGTTCCTGACGGAACATTCATCCAGAGAAATGATTTTTGTTGTTGGTTGATTAAATGTCAGGCGGTTTCAGGCATTGGTGCAATTATGCTATTGCCTGCAATCGGACGAACAAAGCTTACGAATGAACAGCAGATTAAAAAATTGATCAACAGAATCTCGATGCTGTTTAATGTTATATATCCTCATTGTTTTGCAATGGAATGGTAAACTGCTGCAATGGCAGATTTGAATGCTGCAATGAATAATTTTTTGCTGCAATAAATGATTCAGGTGTCACAATGGCAGATGATTGTTTTACAATGAAACCGCACTTTGCTGCAATGCAATATTTTTTGCTGCAATAATACCTCATTTTGCTGCAATGATATTTTCTGAGCTTGCAATAATGCAGCATCTCAATTTATGATAGCGCACATTAACGAATCGCTGCCTGTTGCAGGAAATATCAAATCTGTATAGAAAATCAGGTAGCATTTTTGTACGACTCTGATTGGAGGTCGTATTTCTTCTGCTAATATAAATTACGCAATGACATGTAAATCTTTCGGATTGATGGTCGGAATTGCTTCTGTGTGCCAAACAATTTGTTCAATCCATTCTTCTTTCCGGTGCGGAAATGTATCGTGGTATTGCACAAAATGTCGTTTTAATTTGTCATTTTATATTGTATTAAGCTATTGATGTAAAATTATTTGGACTTTTCGAATATTATTTGTAATATTATTTGAAAATAGCTTATTGTTTAACCTTTAAACCCCAAAAGCATGAAAAAGATTCAGGAAAGTAAAATTAAAATGAGCCGCGCTGTAACCGAAATTCTAAAATCTTATGACGAAATTGTTCAGCTTACTCCCGGATTAAGTGAAGCGGTTGGCAACCTGACCGGCCTGATTGAAGAAACGGTGATTCATACCAAAGGACAACTAAAAAAAGGGAATGAGCTTACGACCGGTAAAAATGAAAGTCGTAATTTACTTACTACGGCTGTCATTCAGGTTTGCGCTGCACTGGCCGCCTATGGAACGAACGCTGATGAACCCGCGGCGAAGATCTTAAAGGAAAAATACCAGCTACACGATTCGGAAATCAAGCGGAAACGCGATATGCAGTTGGTTACCTTTGCCAATGTGGTATACGAAGACGCCGTGCCCCATGGCGAAAAACTGATGCCATTTGTAACAGTTGAAGAAGTTACCCAACTGCGCACGTTAATCGATAATTTCTACAATTCGCTACCCAGGAAGAGGGCCAGCCAGACCATGAGCAAGTTATCGACACAGAACCTCGAAGAAGCTGTTGCCCGCATCGACAAGTTGCTGAACGATGTGATGGATGTACTGGTGAAACCGTGGGAGAAAAAAAATGCCGATTTCTTTAAGGCTTACCAGAATGCCCGCATCATTGTTGACAGCGCTTCGCGAAAATCGAACAAGGGCGACGATCCTGAACCACCAGAGGAATAAGTGAGAAAACACTTTGATAAGCCGGAAGAGGCGCCTGAAAAGATCGAACTGTTGTGGAATGGTTTCATTCCGAATTTATTTTTTAGTAGCGGTGAAAAGGGAATCGTAAAATCGCGCGTGCCCGGCGGGCAGGCTGGAAGTTCGGGAGAAAAGATTCGAGCAGAAAAGAGAAGATACGGGATGTCGTCATTCGAAAAGATGACATCCCGATCCGGGCGCGCTTATGCTTCCATACCGGGGGTAATCCAGATAAACCCGATTTTCACCGGCATTACGGCCTAAGTGTTTAATTAGCCGGTTAATTAATTTTCACATTGCGGCGGGATTGTATTATTTTTTTTGGACTGGTCATTTGATATTCAGTGTATTTTAATAGATACTCACTTAATGGTGGTTAAAATCAGGAAGATATATCATCGGGATGCTTTCAGGATTGGTTTGTTTTTCGATTATAATGAGGAATTAACAAACAAGGCAAAAAAGATTGGAGCCGTTTGGAGCCAGACGTTCCGATGCTGGCACGTGTTGTATAACAAGGCTAATTATAAACTGATTCTTCATAACTTTGGTGAGGTTGAAATTCTAAAAGACGAAAACAAGCGGCAATCTGAACCTGCTTTAAACGAGCATGAAATTGTTCACATAGCTGAGTCGATCGGCGCAATTCGGCCCTATACGAAAGCCGAACATAAGGGCAGCAGCCCTGAAACTAACTGCAAGATTGTTTTCGATGGAACTTCAGGAAAATACTGGATTTTACGGGTCCCGTATTCAAAAGACCTTTCGACCAAACTTTTGAACATTAAGGGTGTTTTCTGGAATAAAAATGAAAGGGCATATTTTGTGCTCAGGCACATTAATGTGAGGTTGAAGGTGGAGGCTTTGCTGGGTGTTGGAGAACTATTTCCGGCGGAGTATTTTAACCTCGAAACGGTCTTCAGAAATAAATACACTTCAATAGAACTGAACCCTTACCTTCCGGATAAGCGGTGGATGGTTTTAAACTGTCCGCCTGTTCCGTATTTAATTGAACGGATAAAGCGATGGGAAGGAAGTCGTTACAGTAAGGTTAGTAAGGCGTATTTGCTGGTTGCAACTCCGGTAATGCTCGAAAATGTAAAGAGCCTGGGAGAGGAGTTAAGTATTCCGGTTTACGCCAATTTACCCGATAAATACCTGAAAAAGTACAATGCGGCCAATAAGAAGGTATTGGCGATGAAAAATTTAAAGGAAAGCCTGCTTGAGGAAGTTCCGGTTTCGGCACAAACCTACACGCTGGCGATGCTCGATTACCTGATGGCACAGAATTACAGTGCCCACACCATCAGAAGTTACACAAAGGAGTTTAATTTGTTTCTGCGGATTAACCACTACCGGAATCCGGATTTGTTAACTGAAATGCAGATTGTTAAGTACCTGTCGTGGATGACCGAAAAAGGTTTGTCGGCTTCGAGCCTGAATATGCAGGTGAATGCCCTGAAGTATTATTTCCGCACAGTTCTGAAGCGCGACGGATTTGAAATCAGGGTTCCGAGGCCGCGAAAGGAACTGCATTTGCCGAGTGTACTTACGATGGAAGAGTGCATCAGGATCTTCAGTTTTGTTGATAACCCGAAACACAAACTGCTACTGCTTTTGGGGTACGGCGCCGGGTTGCGGAGGAGCGAAATTATATCGCTGAAATGGAATGATATTTTGTTTGAGGAGCATAAGATTCATATTAAGCAGAGCAAAGGCAATAAGGACCGTATTGTGATGCTTCCGTACTCGATTGTTGCATTTCTGAAAAATTACAGGAGTATTTACCCGAGCGACGACTGGGTTTTTACGGGGCAATACAAGGGTGAAGCGTTGAGCGCGGGAACGGTTCAGGTGGTTATGCGGCAGGCTGTGGCGAAGGCAGGTCTTGAAAAGAAAGCAACGGTGCATACGTTGCGTCATTCGTTTGCAACGCATTTGCTTGAGAGCGGGACGGATATCAGGTATATTCAGGCATTGCTAGGTCATTCGAGTATAAAGACAACGATGATTTACACGCATATTTCGCCCAAAGCGGCAAAAAACATTGTAAGTCCGCTCGATCGGTTGCCTGGTTCAACGGAAATAAAGGCATTGGAATAAATTTTTCTGATTATCAATAATATATCGAAAAAGTACCATATATTTGATGATATTTACTAGTTATGGCCAATTGTTTTGGGCGCAGCAAGTTCGTGCAGGGTTGACAAAAGAATGATTTATGATTGACTGAAATGCTTCGGTTTTCGACACCGCTGAGCTATTGGTGAGGTTTTTCAAAATACAGGATAAGTAAAATGATGAATTAGCGCAAACAGCATTTCAAATTGCAAAAAAGATTGAAACCAAAATTAAATCCATAAAATGAAAACCATATTATTATCAATTATCGTTCTGAGTATGTTTGCCTGCAATAAATCAGACCCTGCCTCGAACCCAGTACAAAAATATTTTAATCCTGATGATTTATCAAAACTTAAATTAGACAGTGTTCCGGCCTTCTGGGAAAACAATAATTTCAAAATCTCTTACACATTTTGGCCATACATCGGATATCCGGAAGAAAATAATAAGGGAGTAATGTATAGTATTGAAATTGATGGTCCAAAAAATTATAAGTGGATAGGAGTTTCCGTTTTTGAAACACAGGAGAAGGCAATTACCCAAATGAAATATCGAATTAGTGAATCTCAGATACAAGTTTTTGAAGGAAGCGCAAAGAGTCCTTTCCCCGGAGAATGGTGGTATTCTAATGAAGAATCAGCTATTTTTGTTAGCCAGTGGAATACTATCTTAGAAGTTAGAATAGGTATTAAAGGCTACAAAGATTTTGAGAAGGAGTTAATGGAAACTGCGGCAGAAATTGCCAAAAGAGTGGATAGATTAAGCCAAACCATAGAGTAAAAATTAGAAACGGTTTGAGTGGAAACCGTTAGCAATATTGACAGTTTCGAGGTTTTAATAATATAGACGGTGATGGAAAGAAGGGGAAAAATATTCGAATCGACACTTTTGTGCCTTGACAAATCGGACTTGACCGTTCGACTGGGACTGGAGTGGCGAAGCGTCTTTACCAGTGGACAAAAAATGAAAAAATTAAGGAAAAAAGAACAACTCGGCCATAACTTCAGCTACCCGTCCTCGGCAGCAGTGGTTTTCGGTGGGCATCTTTGCTTTCCTGCAACTCGCGTTGATGTTTATGATGCCAAAATATTTTCCGGAGAAAAGCCATAGCGTCTAAGTATCTCAAAAATTTAGTGGAAGGATTAATCAA
>JAEWME010000146.1 GCA_023393265.1 Bacteroidota bacterium
AGATAGTATACATCCGGGTTCTTCACTTCTCCTTTAAATGTACATTCGCCATTTGCCAAAGTTGCCGAGTCGCGTTTCACCCAATCTCCCTTAACTCTTTGACTCAGGAAAACTTTTCCTTCGCCACCATCAAGTTTTACGCTCAATTGGTAGGAAGGCTTCTGTTGGCAGGCAAACATTCCTGCTGCCAAAAAAATCAGAATCAGTCGTTTCATAATTGCGTTTTATAAAGTAAATAATTAAAGCTTTGCAAAATAAACCAAATAAAGTTAGGCGAAAGTTACGTGAAATAAAAAAAACCGGACAAGTGCCCGGTTTTTTCAGTGTATTTTATCAAAAGTCTACTCTTTTGCGTAAGCTTCCAGGTGAACGCTTCCGACAGAACGACCAGAAGGATCGGCGTTGTTTTTGAAGCTGGCGTCCCATTCCAGTGCAATTGGCGTACTACATGCAATTGACGGAACCGAAGGCACACAACTGGCGGCCGAATCGGAAGGAAAATGTTCGGCGAAGATTGAACGATAATAGTATTCTTCTTTCGACATCGGTGTGTTTATCGGGAAACGGAACTTGGCGGTGCTCATTTGCTCGTCAGTCACCTTCTCATTCACCATTGCTTTAAGCGAATCGATCCAGTTGTAGCCAACGCCATCCGAAAACTGTTCTTTCTGTCTCCATGCAACGCTTTCCGGCAGATAGTCTTCAAACGCTTTGCGTACAACCCATTTCTCCATTCGGCCATTCTTTGCCATTTTCTCTTCAGGATTGATGCGCATAGCCACATCCAGAAACTCTTTGTCGAGGAAAGGCACACGGCCCTCAACACCCCATGCAGCCAGAGATTTGTTGGCTCGGAGACAGTCGTACAAATGAAGTTTACTCAGTTTGCGAACGGTTTCCTCATGGAATTCTTTGGCATTCGGTGCTTTGTGAAAATACAAATATCCTCCGAAAACTTCATCGGCACCTTCTCCTGAAAGAACCATTTTAACACCCATCGACTTGATGACACGGGCCAGCAAATACATGGGCGTAGATGCACGAACCGTTGTTACGTCGTAAGTCTCAAGGTGATAAATCACGTCGCGCAGGGCATCCATTCCTTCCTGAACGGTAAAATGAATCTCGTGGTGAATGGTTCCGATATGATCGGCCACCTTCTTCGCAGCAGCAAGGTCGGGCGAGCCAACCAAACCAACGGCAAACGAATGTAACTGAGGCCAGTATGCCTGTTCCTGAGTTGACGACTCGACACGGAAAGCCGAATATTTTTTGGCAATAGCCGAAATAACCGAAGAGTCGAGACCTCCTGAAAGTAAAACGCCATAAGGAACGTCGGACATCAACTGACGGTGAACAGCGTCTTCGAGCGCTTTTCTCAGTTCGTCAATATCAAAACCATTGTCTTTTACATTGTCGTACGACATCCATTCACGCTCATACCAGGTTTTTACTTCGCCATCCGGGCTATATAAATATTTTCCAGGAAGGAATTCTTCGATTTTATTGCAAAAACCTTCAAGCGACTTTAACTCAGAAGCCACATAATAGTTTCCAAACGAGTCCCAACCCTGATACAACGGAATAATACCGATGTGGTCGCGGGCTACAAGGTACACGTCGTTTTCCATGTCATAGAGCGCAAAAGCGAAAATACCATTCAGGTCTTCCAAAAAATCTTTTCCCTTTTCGCGATAGAGCGCCAAAATCACTTCACAGTCCGACTGTGTAAGGAATTCGTATTTATCGCCAAGACGTTTACGAATATCCATGTGATTATATATCTCGCCGTTAACAGCCAATACGAGTTTACCATCTTTGCTGTACAAAGGCTGACCACCTGATTCCGGGTCAACGATCGACAGGCGTTCGTGCGACATGATTGCCTTGTTACACGAAAAAACACCCGACCAGTCTGGTCCGCGATGCCGAATCCTCTTCGACATCTTCAAAACCTGTGGACGCAGCTCCTGGTCCTGAACCTTTAAATCAAAAACTCCGACAAATCCACACATAATATTTCTCTTTAAATATGATCGTAACAAAATTTACTAAGCCTCAAAATTATTCATTTTGATCACATTTCGAAAGAATCATTGACAAATTTCTTTTTTTATTGAAATTTACTATCAAATAATTCAATTTTGACGTTATTTTATAAAATATGCAATTCCAGTTTTCAGAAATAACCCCCTTAAGAAACGTTATTTTCAGGCGAAAAGAATATTAAAATCTTAAAATACCCCCTAAAATAATCACAAATCGAAATAAAAACACCTCCCCATCCGAATAACACCTAATTCGATGTATTTCTTCTATTTTGTTCGAAAAAGAAAAAAGGCGGTCAAAAATTGACCGCCTTGTGATTTTATTCGATTGTTTTTTATCTAAACGTTAAACCTAAAGTGCATAATATCCCCATCCTGAACGATATATTCTTTGCCTTCAACCGCAATTTTTCCAGCCTCGCGACACGCTGATTCAGAACGCAACCGAATGTAATCGGTATATTTAATCACTTCAGCACGAATGAAACCTTTCTCAAAATCGGAGTGAATAATTCCGGCAGCCTGTGGGGCCTTTGTTCCTTTGATGTAGGTCCAGGCTCGGCTTTCATCGGGTCCGGTAGTAAAATAAGTTTCGAGATTAAGAATACGGTAGGCCGCATGTATCAGTTTGTTCACGCCTGGCTCTGTCAAACCCAACTCTTCGAGGAACATCTGCTTTTCCTCGTACGATTCGAGTTCTGCAATATCCGATTCCGTTGCGGCTGCAATCATCAATATTTCAGCATTTTCGTCTTTCACAGCTTCGTGAACCATATCGACATATTTATTTCCCTTGCTGGCAGAAGCTTCGTCGACATTACAAACGTAAAGCACAGGTTTGTTGGTCAGCAGGAAAAAATCAGCAGTGAGTTTTTTATCTTCGGCACCCAATTCAACGGTGCGTGCCGATTTGCCCTGCATCAAAGCATCGCGATAGCGCATACTCACTTCAACTATCTTTTTGGCATTTTTATCCATTCCATGCTTGGCAATTTTCTCCCATTTGGCAATGCGGCCTTCCACCGTTTCCAAATCTTTCAACTGAAGTTCAATGTCGATCACTTCCTTATCGCGAACCGGATTTACCGAACCATCGACATGGGTAATATTGTCGTTGTCGAAACACCTTAAAACGTGAATAATCGCATCGGTTTCCCTGATGTTAGCCAGGAACTGGTTTCCCAAACCTTCGCCTTTGCTGGCACCTTTCACCAAACCGGCGATGTCGACAATTTCAACAGTAGTCGGTACAACCTTCTTCGGATTGTCTATTTTCTGAAGCTCAATCAACCGGTCGTCGGGAACAGTGATGACGCCCACATTGGGCTCAATGGTACAAAACGGGAAGTTGGCCGATTGCGCCTTTGCACTCGACAAGCAATTAAAAAGGGTTGACTTTCCGACATTTGGAAGTCCAACAATTCCACACTTTAACGACATTCGCTTTTTACTTTTTAAATTCTGGTGCAAAGATAATCGATTCGGGCTACTAAAAACCATCCGGTGGATTATAGTTCAGAAATGTACTTCCGGCGAAGAAGATTCGTTGGCAGTTTATTACCTTTGCGAAAAATCCCTTTTATGATTTTAAACTCAGTTTCGGTCGATTGCGTCATTTTTGGATTCGACAAAACAGAATTGAGGGTATTACTCACCCAAATCGACAAGGAAGTGCTGAAAAGCCAACTTCCGGAGCAAGCAAGCAGCGACCAAATAAAAAGCATCTACGAAAAACATCCGGTTTTAACCGGCGACAACTATTGGAGCCTTTTTGGAAGCCACGTACCAGAGGATCAGGATCTGGACGAATTTGCGAAAGAACTAATTTTTCAGGCTACAGGACTCGACAACCTCTATCTAAAACAACTTCAGGCCTTTGGCTCACTTGATCGAATTCCTTATACCCGTGTAATTACTGTGGGATATTATTCGCTTATCAACCCGGAATACCACAACCTAAAAAAATCAAACCTGGCCAAATCGCTGCAATGGTTTAACCTCAGCGAATTGCCACTTCTGTGCTTCGACCATGCGCTGATTATTGAAGAAGCCCTGGAAAAATTGCGGCAAGATGTGATGTACCATCCGGTAGGATTTCATCTTTTGCCCGAAAAATTTACCCTAACCGAAATTCAATCGCTTTACGAAGTTATCCTGAACAAAAAAATGGACACCCGCAATTTCAGGAAAAAACTTGGGAATATGGACCTGATAATTGATACAGGAGAAAAGCAGCAAAACGTTGCTCATCGTGCAGCCAAACTCTATCGTTTCGACATTCAGGTTTATGAACGTCTGAAAAAAGAAGGGCTTAATTTTAGGATTGAATAAGAAGATCATCCGGCGATAGTTAAATTAAGTGAAAGAATTAAACTATTGACTTTGGGATTTGTCACAGAAAATAAAAACACCGGCGCGCGGGAATGACCAATGATCAGCAAATAATAGAAAGCCTGAAGAATCCTGCTTCCAAAGAAGCTGCCTTCAGGCTTTTGATTTCTACATACAAGGAAAGGATATACTGGCACGTGCGCAAAATATTGCTGAACCACGACGACACCGACGACGTCCTGCAAAATACTTTCATTAAAGTGTGGAACGGACTGGACACTTTTCGGGGCGAATCGAGCATTTTTACCTGGCTTTACCGCATTGCGACCAACGAATCGATCACTTTTCTCAACCAACGGAAACGCCGGATGATTTCAGAATTGTCGGACGAAACTGAATACCTGCTTGAAAATCTGGAAAGTGATGAATATTTCGATGGCGATGAATGGCAGAAGCTGTTGCAAAAAGCCATTGCTCAGCTTCCTGAAAAACAACGACTTGTTTTCAACATGAAATATTTCGATGAAATTAAATATGAAGATATGTCGGAAATACTGGAAACATCAGTAGGAGCACTCAAAGCATCATATCATCACGCAGTCAGGAAAATTGAAGAATATGTCAAACTATATGAAACAAAAGTTGAACGATAGAAGTACTCCGGAGCGAAAATCGGGAAATAACCGCATTTCGGATTAAACTTTTTGAAAGTAATATTGTCAAACCCGCAGATTCGAAGATCATGTACGACAAAGAACATACAGAACAGGAATTCAGGAAATGGGATAATTCGAACCCGTTCAAAACGCCCGAAGGATATTTTGAATCTTTCGAGGATCGGCTTATGGGGCGAATTGAATACGATGTTAAACCTCGCAGCAAATCGTCAAAATTTATCCGGATGATGAAACCGGTGATTGGGCTTGCTGCTAGTTTCACGCTGGTGTATCTGTTGGTTTATTACCCGATTAATCATTTCCTGCTAAAAGAATCGGCCACGACGGAAACGGGCAGTACTTTTAGCGCTGACCCGATCGACGCTTATTCTCTCTCGCTGTCGGCAGTTGACGAAACGACACTAGTTAACGCACTTTTCTCCGACGAGAATAACGGAAACAAGCTAGATTCCGACGACATGCTCGCTTACTTGTCGTCGCGCCTGAACGAAGTGGAAATCTGTTCTGAATTTCAAAATTAAAGAATCATGAAAAAGGTATTGCAAATTACGATCTTACTAGTGCTGGCATTCTCCTTAGTGAAGGCACAAGACAAAAAAGGGCCGGGACCGGAAATTTTTGAAAAAATAAAGGCTGAAAAAATCTCTTTTTTCACTGCAAAAATGAATTTTACGCCAGCAGAAGCGCAAGCATTCTGGCCCGTATACAACGAATACGAAAAAAAGAGTTTCGACATTCAGCGCCAGCGACACGATTTCGAAAGAATGCCCGACGATAAAGTTGAAGCGCTTTCAAATCAGGAAATGGAAAAAATTACCAAAAGTTACATTGAATCCTTCGAACTGGAGGGTAATCTGAGAAAAGAATATCACAAAAAGTTTCATCAGATATTGCCGTTAAAGAAGGTTTTACTCATGTACCGCGCTGAAAACGATTTTCGATTGCATCTGATTAGGGAGTTTAAAAGGGGTCCGAAAGAGGACAAATGAAAAAAGCCGGAAATTCCGGCTTTTTTTATAACCTGAAATTACCTTCTTCCAGGAAATTAATCGTTTTATTTATTCCAACATACATTAGCGTATCTTCGCCAACAAACGGAACATGCCTACGATATTCTGCCACAAAACTTTCCAGGTATTCTGAAGTTTTAGCCGGCCGCCTGAAATCGAGCGCCTGTGCCGCATTGTACAACTCGATCGACAGAATGCTGTAGATGTTGCGGGCCACTTTCAATGCTTTGGTCGCCGCATTTCCCCCCATACTCACATGGTCTTCCTGCTCGTTCGACGATGGAATGGAATCGACCGAGGCCGGTGTGCTCAACTGTTTATTCTGGCTCACAATCGAAGCGGCAGCATACTGCGGGATCATAAATCCGGAGTTTAGGCCTGGATTGGCCACCAAAAACTCAGGCAAGTTTCTGTCTCCTGAAATTAACCGATAGGTCCGGCGCTCAGATATACTGCCAATTTCAGACAGCGCAATGGCTAAAAAATCGAGCGACAGAGCCAGTGGCTCACCGTGAAAATTACCGCCGGAAATAATCAGGTCGTCATCCGGAAAAACAGTTGGGTTGTCGGTCACCGAATTAATTTCGGTTTCCACAACTCCGGCAACGTACATAACCGCATCGCGCACGGCTCCGTGGACCTGCGGAATGCATCGAAACGAATAAGGATCCTGAACATGCGCTTTCTTTCGGCTAATTAATTCGCTTCCATCAAGTATTTTCCTGAAGTTTGCGGCTGTCTTTATTTGCCCCGCATGAGGCCGAATTTCCTGAACCTGCAGCATGAACGGTTCAATCAGTCCATCGAAGCTGTCTAGCGACAGAGCGCCAATAATATCGGCATAATCAACCAGCCGGAAAGCTTTCAGGAGCGTGTAAACAGCATGAGCGCTCATAAACTGCGTGCCATTCAACAATGCCAAACCTTCTTTCGCCTGAAGCCTGATGGGCTCCCACTCCATCTCTTCCAACACTTCGGAAGCAGCTTTACGCACACCCCTGTGATAAACCTCGCCCATCCCGATGAGCGGCAAAAATAATTTGGCCAATGGCGCCAGATCGCCGCTGGCTCCCAGCGACCCCTGCTCGCACACCACCGGCAAAATATCGTTGTTATACAAATCGAGAATACGCTGAACCGTGATGAGCTGAACCGCAGAATTTCCCTTAGCCAGCGCGTGCGCTTTCAGCAGAAGCATCAGTCGAACGACATCGGAAGGAACTTCGGGACCCAGATTGCACGAATGAGAAATCACCAGGTTTTCCTGCAGTTTGCTCAGATCATCTTTCGGGATTTCAATGTCGCATAGTGCGCCAAACCCGGTATTGATGCCATACAACGGGCCATCCGTTTCGCGGATTTTCCGGTCGAGATAAGCCTTGCTCCTTTCAATCAGTCCGATCGATTCTTTCGATAGAATCAGCATTTTGCGCTGCTCCAAAATTTCTTCTATAACCGGATAAGTTAATTTTTCGGGCGATATATAATGAATTGCTCTTTCCATGAACGTATATATTTGAAATTACGAAATCCACAATTTCCGATATTAGATATCCAATATCGGCCTAAAACAGAAAACATAAATGAAGATTGAAGCTCCACTTGAAACGTGGAACCGTATAGCGTTCAGGGGCAACGGATGTCGCCTCCAATTGTTTTTGCAAAACGAAAATCTCGGCGCGAAGGAGTCATTTTCTGCAATTTTTCAGAAAATAACCCAAAAGAAAATTATGCGGAAAGGATTTTTATCAGTTCCTGCGGATCGACCAACTGTTGTTCGCCGGTAGTCATATTTTTCAGGGTAATCTTTCCTTCAGCCATTTCACTCTCACCCACAATCGCCACAAACGGAATGTTTTTTTTATTGGCCCAGTTCATTTGTTTGCCCATCTTCGTTTGATCCGGAAAGATCTCGGCGTTGATACCCGCTTTTCGCACCAAAGACAGGATTGGCAGACAGAAAGCTTCTTCTTTCGGCCCGAAATTCACAAAAAGCAGTTTGGTAGAATCGATGGTTTCGGAAGGAAATAAATTCAGTTGGGTCAGTACGTCGTAAATGCGATCGGCGCCGAAAGAAATACCAACGCCCGAAACGCCCGGCATCCCGAAAATTCCAGTCAGGTCGTCGTAACGACCACCGCCGCAAATGCTGCCCATCGCCACATCTTTGGCTTTTACCTCGAAAATGGCGCCGGTGTAATAATTCAATCCACGAGCCAGAGTCAGATCGAGCTCTATTTCAGTTTTTAAATCCAGCGTGTCCAAGTAAGCAAACAGCGTGCGCACTTCGGCAATTCCTTTGGCACCAACTTCCGACTTGCCAATGGCCGATTCGAGTTGCGAAAGCTTCGCATCAACGGTTCCCGACAAGTGCAAGATGGGCTGAAGTTTATTCACAGCTTCCTGCGGAATTCCCTTTTCAAGCAGTTCTCCGTTCACCTTTTCAAGCCCGATTTTGTCCAGTTTATCGATGGCCACCGTGATGTCGACAATGCGATCTTTTTCGCCAATTGTTTCGGCAATTCCGGCTAAAATTTTCCGGTTGTTGATTTTAACGGTCGTATTAATTCCCAGTTTGGCAAAAACCTGATCGACAATTTGTACCAGTTCCATTTCGTTGAGCAACGAATCGCTGCCAACAATGTCGACATCGCACTGGTAAAATTCGCGGTAACGGCCTTTCTGCGGACGATCGGCGCGCCAAACGGGCTGAATCTGGTAACGCTTAAACGGGAACGAAATATCGTTTCGGTACTGCACAACGAAGCGGGCAAACGGCACAGTGAGATCGTAGCGCAGTCCTTTTTCTGAAATCCGGTTGGTGAGTTTGATGCTGTTTCTTTCGAGCAGTTCCTGATCGGAAAGACCATTTGCAAAATCTCCGGAATTCAGGATTTTAAACAGCAGTTTATCGCCTTCTTCCCCGTATTTTCCCATCAGGGTCGAAAGATTCTCCATCGCCGGTGTTTCAATCGGCTGAAACCCGTATAAACGGAAAATACTTTTGATGGAATCGAAAATATAGTTGCGGTTGGTCATTTCAACCGGTGAAAAATCGCGGGTTCCTTTTGGAATCGAAGGTTTCTGTGCCATGATGTTTTTCTTTTTCAGACCGCAAAAATAAAGAAAAACGGCCATTTATTGCGACAGAGTGCTTCACAAAAATGAAACCCTTTCGTAATACCGGATCGTCGCCGGTTCAAAAAAGTATGCGAGACTAATTTATGGCATCATGGGCTGAAGAATGCTCACTCGGTTGCCTTCGGTATCGATAAACGAAACGTAGGCTCCTACACCGGGGATGTCAACCGGTTCGCCCAGAAGCTGCCCGCCGCCACCGGTAATCAGTTTCATCGACTCGTGAATATCGTCAACAGCAATTACCACCGACGGACATTTGGCATCACTCATATCTTTCGGATAAAAACCGCCGCCAATGGCACCTGGCATAGTGGGCCGGCCATTTTCATCTGTTTCGGTAGTTGCTACAGTTACATAATTTCCCATTTCAGGACCAAATAGCTGCGTTTTCCAGCCAAAAACTTCGGTATAAAACTTCGCCATTCGGTCTCGATCTTCGGCAGGCATCTCAAAATGCACCACAGGATTCATCTTTTTCATCGACTTATAAATTAGAAAGTTATACAAAGATTGTGTGTTAATAGTAAAACGGAAGATGTCGATTTTGGTTCCCTAAAACCACACTCCGGAAGAAATTTAATGGTTTTCCTCTTTCAGCCGTTTTAGCTCATCCGAAATGGTTTTCTTTTCGGTGGCCGACTTCACCAGCCCAACAGCTTTGGAATAATGGTAGACCGCTTTCTCCTGATTAATTCCGGCATATAAATAACCCAGCAAGGCCTGGTAGTCGCCAGACTCCGGCAAGGCCAGCTTTTCAGCCTCTTTTATTCCAGCATCACACCCGAATACCCTGGCAAAGGCAAAAGTTCGGTTCAATGCCGTCACCGGCGAATATTCAATAACAATCAACTGATTGTACAGATCGAGAATATGCGGCCATTTCTCCTGATTATGTCCGGTTGTGTGCCAATAAGCAATTGCCGCTTCGAGATGATATTTCGAGAGTTCATCGCCGGTGCAGGCATCAACCAAAAACCGATGTCCTTTGTCAATCAGCTCCTGATCCCAATCCTCCGGATTTTGCGACTCAAACCGAACGAATTCACCCTGTTCA
>JAEWME010000152.1 GCA_023393265.1 Bacteroidota bacterium
TATCGAGCCCGCTTTTTACGATGGCGTAATTGTTCCTGAATTCCTGAACATTGATTTTTCGCTTTTCGAATGTTTTGTCGTTTACCCGCACAAACACAATCGGGTCGTTTCCGTCGTAAGTCAATGCTTCCATCGGCACTGTGATGACTTCGGTTTGAGAAGTGGTTTCGATTGCTAAATGCAGGTTTTCACCGGGTTTTGGCCAATTCTGGCTGGTGGCCAAGATCACGTTCACAATCACCGAACGGTTGTTTTCGTCGAGTCCGGGATTGATTGATGAAACGACGGCGCACATCTCAAAATTTTCGTTTTGACGGCGCGAAATTTTCACCGAATCGCCGGTGCTGATATAACGGGCATCTTCCGGCGAAACATAGCCGCGAACCAGCACATGGCTCATGTCGAGCACCTGTGCCAGTTTTTGCAGGGCGTTGACAGACTGCCCCAGTTCCACCGAGCGCTGGTCCATAATTCCGTTGATGGGCGAATGAATTTTCAGTGTCGGATCGATGCTTTCGGCTGTTTTAAACGCATTGATTTCCTTATCCGGAACGCCGATGGCTTTCAGTTTCGACACCGCGGCGATGACCGAAGTTTTCGCACGCTGGTAATCCGAACGGGCACGGTCGAGCTCGCTTTTCGAACTGATGGTTTGCTCAACCAGTTGCTCCAGCCGCTGAAGCCGCGAAGTCTGGAAAGTTTCTTCGGAAACGGCCTGTAAATATTCCGAAACCATGTTCCCGAATTCGAGACTTTCGATGCTGAAAAGTTCCTGCCCTAGTTTGACCGGTTGTCCTTCCTGAACGGATATTTTGCTGATTCGCCCGTCAATCGGGGTACTGATGATGCTGATGTGATTGGGTGCCGGGAATACAACGCCGGGCGCCGAAACACTGAATTTCTGGAAACTGCTCGTTACGGCGATGGTTTTAATCTTCAGTTCGGCCATTTCCTTGTCGGTCAGGTTCACCAGGTTTTCTGGTTTAACTCCTGAAACCGAAGGCGGAGCATCCGATCCGCTGGCTTCTTTAGTTTCAACTCCGGATTTGCTCCCGCATGACGCTAAAATGATCAGCAGGACGAGCATAATTCCGGAAAATGATAATTGTTTTTGGCATGAAATCGTGTTCATCGAGGTATATTTTCTGGGTTATTTCTTCGTAATTAATAAACCAACTCACGGTCGAGAAACCGCTCAAGTTCAACCAGCCTAACGTAAAAATCGCGCAGGGCCGACAGATAGCGCTGCTGACTGTTGAGGTAAATCTGCTGGGCATTGATGAGGTTGAGCAAATCGACTTCGCCCAAACGATAGGCATTTAGCGTGAGCGACTGCAACTTTTCGGCTTTGCTGCGGATGGTTTCGTCGTACCGCTTGATGGTGGAACGACTCACTTCGTAGCTGTGCCAGGCATGTTCTATCTGTTCTTTCACGCCGGAACGAATTTCCTGTTGCTTCCAGCGAATTTCGTCCTGCCTGGCAAGGTTCATCCGAATTTTGCCTTTCTGCTCAAACGGGTACCAAATCGGGAAACTCAGACCCAGTTCGAAGCCGTTATAGTTGAAGCCTGTGCCGTAATCCTGTTTGTAAAGGTTGAATCGGATGTCGGGCAGAATGTTGCTGCGGGCTTCTTTCAGAAAATAGTTGGCGGCGTCCAGTTCCTTTAATGAAGATTTATATGATGGTTGGTCGGTCAGCACCGAAAGAGCAGTGACTTGTGAAATCTCGACGTCGTTGCTTCGCAAGGTATCCATGAATTCAATGGTATATTTTTGGTTTTCAGGAAGGAGCCCCATGAGGTTAAAAAGCGAATAGCGGGCCAAATGAAGTTCGCGGCGGGCATCGTCGATGTCGTTATTGGCTTCGGCCACCTGCAATTCGGCTTTGGTGAGGTCCATCCCGTTGCCCATGCCGGTTTCGAATTGGGTGAAAACGGCATTATACAGTTCTGTAGCCAGTTTCAACTGCTGATCGCGAAGCCTTTGCAGATGCAGCGCGTACATTACTTCCACATAGCGGGTTTTTACATCTGCTTTTACCTTTCGCTCTTCCTCCTGAATGCCGAATTCCATTGCCTGCTGTTCCTGTTTGATGGCTTTCAGGCGGTAACTCGTCGTTAGTGGAAAATCGACCGATTGGGACACGGTCCATCGTTTTTCCTGAAATGGCTGACTGGCTTTTGGATCAATTCCCTCTTTCATGTAACTGATTTCGGGAGCAGAAATGCCGGTTTGGGTTCGCCATTCGGCTTTCTTTTGGTCAAGTTGCGAACGCATCTGATTGATTTGCGCATTGTTTTTGATGGCTTGGTCAACAGCATCTTTGATAGTGAGTAATTGTGCGTCGGCATGCGAAAAGCGAAAAGCGAAAAATACAACCAACACGATTTTGGTCAGATTGCTCATGGTTTTTTGTTACTTTTTTACGACGTTAAAAGTTAGTGAAAATTCTGTTAAAAAGTATAATTTGGCCTATAAACAATGCTTCATGAGAAAAGATTATCAAGAATGGGGCGCAGGATAAATTTTAAGCAATTCTTAAGAAAGCGTGGTCAATCGGGTTGGACGAATCTTTTAAGAAAAGGTCAATTGTTCTCGCTAAAATGAAGCGAGAGTTGTACTTTGGTTAAATGCCCTATCTTTGCGCCTTCTTAAAAAACAGGATAGAAGATGATATCAGTTGATGGATTGGCAGTTGAGTTTGCGGGATCGACCCTTTTTTCGGACATAAATTTTGTGATTAACGACAAGGATCGGATTGCCCTCATGGGGAAAAACGGTGCCGGAAAATCGACCTTGCTCAAAATCATCGCTGGAGCGCAAACGCCTACCCGTGGCCGCATTTCGGCTCCAAAAGATGCAGTGATTGCCTATCTGCCACAGCATCTGCTCATCGACGACCAGCGCACTGTTTTTGAAGAAGCGGCACAGGCTTTTGCCCGCATCCACGAAATGGAAGCGCAAATGGCGGCCATGAACGAAGAACTCGCTACCCGCACCGACTACGAATCGGAAAGCTACTACGCTTTGATTGAGCAGGTCTCGGCTTTGAGCGAAAAATTCTACTCGATTGAAGAAATCAACTACGATGCTGAAGTAGAAAAAATCCTGCTTGGTTTGGGTTTTGAACGGGAAGATTTTACCCGCTCAACCAGCGAATTCAGTGGCGGATGGCGCATGCGTATCGAGCTGGCCAAAATCCTGCTGCAAAAGCCCGACCTCATTTTGCTCGATGAGCCTACCAACCACATGGACATCGAGTCGATTCAGTGGCTCGAAGACTTCCTGATCAACAGCGCCAAAGCGGTGATCGTGATTTCGCACGACCGCGCTTTTGTCGATAACATCACCACGCGCACCATTGAAGTAACCATGGGCCGCATTTACGACTACAAGGTAAATTACACGCAATACCTGCAACTGCGCCGCGAACGCCGCGAGCAGCAGCAAAAACAATACGACGAGCAGCAAAAAATGATTGCCGAAACGACAGAATTTATCGAACGTTTCAAAGGAACCTATTCGAAAACGCTGCAAGTGCAGTCGCGCGTGAAAATGCTCGAAAAGCTCGAACTGGTGGAGATTGACGAGGAAGATACCTCGGCACTCCGCCTGAAATTCCCCCCATCGCCTCGCTCGGGAAATTATCCGGTAATTGCCGAAGAGGTGAGCAAAAGTTACGGCGATCACCTGGTTTTCAAAAATGCAAACCTGACCCTTCAACGTGGAGAAAAGATTGCTTTTGTTGGTAAAAACGGCGAAGGAAAATCGACGCTGGTGAAAGCCATTATGGGCGAAATTGATTACGACGGAAAACTGACGCTCGGCCACAATGCCATGATTGGCTATTTTGCCCAGAACCAGGCTTCGCTGCTTGACGAGGAACTGACCGTTTTTCAGACCATCGACGATGTCGCGGTGGGCGACATCAGAACCAAAATCAAGGATATTTTAGGAGCATTCATGTTTAGCGGCGACAACATAACCAAGAAAGTGAAAGTACTATCAGGTGGCGAGCGCACCCGTCTGGCGATGATCAAACTGTTGCTCGAACCGGTGAATTTGCTCATCCTCGACGAGCCGACCAACCACCTCGACATGCGCACCAAAGACATCCTGAAAAGCGCGCTGAAAGATTTTGATGGCACACTGATCCTCGTTTCGCACGACCGTGATTTCCTCGACGGGCTGGTTGAGAAAGTTTACGAATTTGGCAACAAACAGGTGAAAGAACACCTCGGCGACATCAAGAGCTTCCTTCAAAAACGCAAGCTGGAAACTTTGAGAGACATTGAAAGAAAGTAAAAAAAATTAGTTTTTTGAGGCAGTTTTTTATAAAAAGCTTGAAAGGGGAGAACTTAAATCCTAATTTTATACTACAAAAACTAAAAATTAATCTTTCATGAATGTGGAAAAGGAAGACTGCCACAGTTATGTCCCGTTGAGAAACTTGTTGAAGCCAGGATCTGTCGGTGGCTTAAACAAATGGAAATTTTTGCTCTTTCTGGGTGGTATTATTTTGACTACATTTTTAATTTATTTGCCCTCACTTAAGGGTAATTTGCTGGATTGGGATGATTACGGCTATATCCAAAACAATCCACTCGTGTCTTCAATCAACCTGAAAGATATCTTTTCGCACAATGTGATGTGGAACTACCATCCACTCACAATTTTGGTGCTTGCCATTGAATATCATTTTTTTGGATTGAATGCGACAGGATACCATGCGGTGAATCTTTTGATACATCTTGCAAACGTCATTCTTGTTTGTTATGCCATATTTCTGCTAAGCGATAACATTAAGGTTACATTGATCGCATCGCTTTTATTTGGCATTCACCCGCTGCATGTTGAGTCTGTAGCCTGGGTTGCTGAGTTGAAAGATTTACTTTATACTTTTTTCTTCTTAGCTGGGTTCATTTTTTATTTGAAGTACATTAAAACCCCACGGAAAAAATTCTATGTATTTGTTCTCTTGCTCTTTGTAGCCTCAGCTCTTTCAAAAGGCATGGCTGTTTCCTTTCCGTTGGTGATGATTCTGACTGACTATTTCAGGAAAAGAAAATTCACCAAAGAAGTACTTTTTGAAAAGGTCCCTTTTCTCTTACTGTCCGCTATTTTTGGGGTTGTGGCAATCCTTGCACAGAAAAACTCCATTATCACCGAGGATCTAGGATTGGCATTTCCTCAGCGTATCGTCATTGCCTGCTATGGTTTTATCACCTATTTATTTAAGATGGTATTACCTTTTTATCTGAGCGCTTTTTATCCTTATCCGCATTTAACAGGAGGAACGATTCCAACCGAATACTATGCATATCTGTTTCTGGCTGTTGGTTTCATTGTCATCATTTTGCATCCGCGCTTCCAGTCCAGAAAAATCATTTTTGGTTTCGGATTTTATACTGCAACGATCTTTCTGGTATTGCAATGGCTGCCAGTTGGAAATGCAATCATGGCCGATCGGTATAGCTATGTTCCTTCAATTGGGATTTTCTTTCTGTTTGGTGAAGGTTTTGCTTATTTGCTGGAAAAAAGGCGGACATGGGCTGCAACAATCCTACTGAGTGCATTTGCCGTATTCTTTTCTGTCAAAACTTATAACAGATGTTTCGTTTGGAATAATGATTTGTCGCTCTGGAATGACGTTATCGACCAGTATAATACATCGCCAATCGCATACAACAACCGGGGTTTAGCATTCCTGGAGGAGCAAAAATATGATGTGGCAATAAAGGACTTCAATATGGCCATTGGATTAAATCCAAATTATGCCCTTGCGTTCATTAACAGGGGCAATGCTTTTCGGAATCAAAATGAGTATGCTGTTGCTCTTGATGACTACACAAAAGCCATTATTTTGGATCCGGGTTTTTACAGGACATACTTCTCAAGAGCAACGCTTTTTCTGAAAATTGGAAAGAATGATGAAGCGCTGAATGATTTTAATAAAACAATTAATTTGAATCCATCCTACGTTGAAGCCTATGTTAATCGAGGTATTCTTTATATGAACATGGGAGAATATGGGAATGCAATATTGAATTTTGACAAAGCCATTGAATTGAATCCTAATTATACAGATGCCTATATTAACCGGGGAAATGCGTTCAGCAAACAGCAAAGATACGAAGATGCCATCAACAATTTCACGCTGGCGATTCGCCTAAATCCAAACGGAGCGATTGCCTTCTTCAACAAAGGATTAACTGAATATAGGTGGGGAAAGAAAGATGCAGCCCGATCGGATCTGAAGCGGGCAGCCGAACTGGGATACAGACCAGCTCGGGATGCAATTCAGGATCTGCTCAATTGATCTGAATTTTGTTGTTCGGTTCAAAATTTCCATTTAGTTTACTCATCGGGTGACTTCGAGTCATGCGATGAATAAACTAATCACCCAAAGCCTGAAACTCCAGGTGTTTCAGGGCAAATTTTATCTCGGCATAACTGAACTGATCACCCAACGCACGGCGAATATCAGTCAGGTTTTGGCCACGGTGATTTTTAATGTGCTCCAGCATTCGGTTCAGTTTTTCAGGAGCAACCAGCTTTTCAACCGGTAACTCGCCGGTACCGACAAAATGAGCCCAATGCCCTTCGATGGTGGAGGCCGCCATCCCTCTTTCCGCCGCGATTTCTTCAAAGGTCTTTCCGTTTTTGAACAGTTCAAACGAGATGTCCTTCGAATCCTGAATTGCTTTTTTTATTTCTTTCTCGGCTTCAACCGGCAAATCCATTCCCTTTTCGCGACGGTATGCCAGAACCATTTCCAATAGCTCGCGGCCAAACTGTTTCATCCGGATGCCGCCCATTCCTTTCACATTTTTCAGGTCGTTTCTGGTTGCAGGAAGGTGTTGCGTTATCTCGAGCATTGTTTTTTGGGGCAATACGCGGCTGATCTCGGTATTCAGTTCAAATGCCTTTTCATTGCGCCACTTTTTCAGGATGGCATAAAAATCGGGATGAACAGAGAACGCCGGAGCATCCGATACCGATTGATTTTTGCCGATGGCTTCCTGAACTTCGATGGCTGATTTTGATTTGGTGGCCAGGTAGGTTTTGATCGAAAAGCCACTTTTACAAAGGTCGAGGCAAACCTTTTTTGTCTGAATTTCCTTCCTGAGTTTGTCAGCCGCATCAGCAAAACTTTTCCGGATGGTTTTGTTATCGGTTTCGAACGAAGCCGCCCGAAACGGCTCCTCAACAACCGCATGAAGCTTTTCGGCAAAATACGCCGAAGCCTTTTTCACGCGCTCCTGCAACGGTTCATGTTCCTCCGGATTGCCCGACGCTGCCGCCAATTGCCTGATTTGCCCCTCGAATTTTGCAGCCACCTCAATCATTTCAGCCTGAAGCGGCACGACGACGGTCTCCAGTTGGGTGCTCAAAGTGCCCAAAACCTGTCCTGAATGCTCTGTCCAAAGCTTTTGCAGGAACTGAATTTGCCGCTGCATCGGCTTGAAATCGAACAGTTCTTCGAGCAACTGCCTGACATAGTCGCGGTGCGACGCTTCCAGTTTGGCCTGATCGGGCTGGTTACGCTCCACATCGTCGGTAAATTGTATGACGGTTTGGTCGTTTTTGACGCTGAATTCGGTGATGCGCGAACTCAAAACCATGCCTTCGAGCGTCCGGCAGCGGCTCAGCGCCACATAAACCTGTCCGTGGGCAAACGAAGCCCGCGCGTCGATGATGGCTTTCTCGAACGTCAATCCCTGACTTTTGTGGATGGTAATTGCCCAGGCCAGTTTCAGCGGAACCTGCGTAAACGTCCCGATCACTTCTTCCTCGATCTCCTGCGTGGTTTCATTCAACTTGTATCTGGCGTTTTCCCACTGAGTCGGCACCACCTCAATCGGCAGGTCGTCGCCGGGGCAAAGCACCTCCAGTTTGTCTTCCGAGATGTCGGTGATCTTCCCGATTTTCCCGTTGTAGAAAAGCTTTTCAGGCGAGGGGTCGTTCTTCACAAACATTACCTGGGCACCCACTTTCAACTGCAATTCAGGATCAGTTGGGTAAGCATACTCCGGAAAATCGTCCTTGATGACTGCATGGAAACGGTGCAGGCTGGTTTTGAGCCGTGCCAGCTTCGATTCGTTGATTTGCTGCGACTGGTAATTGTGCGTGGTGAGCATGATGTAACCTTCGCTATCGTCGGGATTGAAATTGGGAATATATCGCTGGTTCAGTTCGTCGAGGCTGGCCTGATCGAGCCGGTTCTCGCGAACTTTGTTCAGGATTTCGATGAAATGCCGGTCGCTTTGCCTGAAAATATGTTTCAGCTCGATACCAATAAACTGCGAGCGGCGCAAAGCCTGACTGCTAAAGAAAAAACAGGTGTCGTAATACGGTTTCAGGATTTTCCACTCGTCGTCTTTCACGATGGGAGCCAACTGCTGCAAGTCGCCAATCATGAGCAACTGCACCCCGCCAAAAGGTTTGTAGCGGTTTTTGAAACGGCGCAGCACCTCGTCGATGCCGTCGAGCACATCGGCCCGCACCATCGATATTTCGTCGATCACCAGCAAGTCGAGGCTGCGCATGATGTTGATTTTCTCGCGACTGAACCGTTTGATTCCGGCGGCAACGCTGGCAGGGTCGGTCACTTCAACCGGCCTCGGCTGATCGGGCCCATGCGGGATCTGCGGCCCAAACGACATCTGGAAAAACGAGTGAATCGTCACCCCTCCGGCATTAATCGCTGCCACACCGGTGGGCGCGACCACCACCATGCGCTTGGGCGATTGCGCCCTCAGATTTTTCAGGAAAGTGGTTTTGCCCGTCCCGGCTTTCCCAGTCAGAAAAATATTTTTGTTGGTGAACTGCAAAAAGTTCCAGGCAAGTTCGAGTTCGGGATTGGATTGGTAGAGCATGGCTGATTGTTTGCTTGTCGGATTGGCTTTATACAAACAAATATACGGAAATAGGCATGAAGATCAGGGCATATTTGGCGAAACCAAAACAGGCAGCCCAGAATTTTTCCTGAACTGCCTGCTTTTGTGTACTGAACTCTGACGCTGCCAACTACCTTGTCCTCGGCGCTTTCATCAGGCTGATCAGGATGGCAGCCACAACCAAAAAGGCACCCGCAATCAGGTAGCCGTTGTTATACGATCCGGTTTGGTCGGCTACCATTCCGCCCAACATCGGGCCAATCACTCCGGCGATTCCCCATCCTGTAAAAATCAATCCATAGTTGACTCCCATATTTTTGATGCCAAAGAAATCGGCAGTGGTTGTCGGGAATAAAGAAAACACAGCCCCGTAGGCAAGTCCTGCTACAATCGAACCCACAATTAGTAGCTCCTGAGAGGTGTAAAGTGAAAATAGAAACATGTTTACAGCCTGAACCAGGAAAACCAGTACCATCGCGCGGGTACGTCCGAGTTTATCGGATAGCGCTCCGGCTCCGAGCCTGCCCAGTGCATTGAAAACCGACAAAATCACAATCAGGATAAATCCTGCCGACCAGTTGGCCTGTTTCCCGGCGATGCTGGGCAGATGGGCGATGAGCATCAATCCGGCAGTAGCGGCGAGCAGATAATTTACCCACAACAAATAAAACTGAGGGGTTTTCATCATCTCCTGCCATGTAAAATTATTTCCTGAAGGTTGGGTTGCCTGCACGGATTTGGTGACAGTTGCATTAGCCACTTCCGGAGGATTGGATATGAACATGGAAAAAATGGCAACGGCAATGATGGCAAAAGCGCCGAGAATGAAAAAAGTGTTGCTGATGCCGTAGGTTTTCAGGAGATAAGCAGTAATGGGCGTCATGTACACCGGCGAAAGGCCGACGCCAGATACAACAATTCCGGTGATGAGTCCTTTTTTTGATGGTTCAAACCACTTAATGGCGCATGGCGTGGCTGCCGAGTAGCCCAGCCCGATGCCGATAGAGCCAATGATTCCGAAAGTGATAATCATCACGGTGAGGTCTTTGGCAAAGCCCGAAAGGATGAGCCCGCTGCCGAGCATGATTCCACCGAGAATTGTAACCAGTTTTGGCCCAAATTTGTCCTGTGCCCTGCCTGCAAAAATCATCGTGAACGCAAATACGGCGGCAGAAACAGTAAACGGAAGCGCAGCTTCGGTGTTGGTCCACTGCCAGTCGGCTACAAGTGCTTTTTTAATTACGCCCCAGGAGTAAAGGGCTCCCATAATCAGGTTTACGCCGAGCGCGGCGAAGGTGACTGTCCACCCACGGTTGTTAGTCGTTTTGGTCATTTGATAAGAGGTTTTTTTTAGGTTCTCCAAATAATGGATAAAATCCGGTTTTACCAACAGTTTTGCATAAAAATCAGAAAATAAAGAAGTCTCTTTTTTCAGGAGAAGTGACTTTTGTATAAATACTCGAATTTCTTTATTCCAACTCTTCCTGTATGATGCCCAAATTTTTTGAACGTCGTTTAACCGTTTTAAACAATGATGGTTGAATCAATTTTCTCTGGATAATATTTTGAAACAGCATCAACGAAACCCGAATTTCTTGATAATTTAGCGGCATACATTTATACAAAAATTGAAACTTATGTTGGAAAAAGGATTTATCAGGAACCAAAATAATAGAAAGTCGAAACATCATCAGTTGGTGGCTATTATCAGCAAAGTGATGCTTTATCTCGGCGCCGTTATCCTGATCGGCTCTTTTGCTTATCTCTTTTATAATTACGGAAAATCTAACTTCCTGATAGGAATGATTGCTCCCTTTCTGGTTGCCGGTCTCGGCCTCATTTTTATTAGCCAGCTAATTCGGCGGGCCTATAAACGTCTTCGCTAAACCAGTGGTATATCTCGTTTTCCTGCTATCGTTTTTCCCAATGTCTCCGATACTGGAAGTATACTAACCCTTTGCTGATGAAAAAAATATATGCTCTCGTACTTCTCTTCTTTGTTTTTGTTCTGAACGCCACCGCGCAACATCCGCTTTCCTCGGTACAAATTGATTCGCTCACCGAAAAGGTGATGAAAACATTCCAGGTGCCGGGAATTGCCGTAGCTGTGGTTAAAGATGGCCAGGTTGTTCACACAAAAGGATACGGTGTACGGTCGCTAAAAAGCGGTGGAAAGGTTGACGAAAATACGCAGTTCGGCATTGCTTCGAACAGCAAGGCATTTGTGACTGCAACCCTGGCCATGCTGGTTGACGAAAAGAAACTGGCATGGGACGATAAAGTCACTCAATACATTCCTGAATTCAGGCTTTATGACCCGTATGTGACACAGGATTTTACAATCCGCGATTTGGTGACACACCGCAGCGGTTTGGGAATGGGAGCTGGCGACCTGATGATCTGGCCCGATTCGTCAGATTTCAGGATTAAAGACATTATTTACAACCTTCGTTTCCTGAAACAAACTTCGCCGTTTCGCACCAGGTTTGACTACGATAATTTGCTTTTTATGGTCGCCGGCGAAGTGGTGACCCGCATTTCGGGCATGAAGTGGGAGGATTTTGTACAGGACCGAATCATGAAGCCGCTCGCCATGAACCACTCTGCTGCTTCGTATGCAAGGTTGAAAGATAAATCGAATGTCATCGATGGGCATGCTTTTGCCGACGGCACGCTGACTGTTGTTCCGCGCCATGATTTGCCAGATGGTCAATGTCCTGCCGGTGGAATTTATTCAAGCATTTCCGACATGAGCAAATGGATGATTGCCCAACTAAATGGTGGAAAATATGGCGACAAACAGGAGAAGCAACTATTCAGCACGCAACAGCAACGCGAGATGTGGAGCCCGCAAACGAATATGCCTGTCAGGAAAGACAAATACAACAGCCACTTTAGCGCTTATGGTTTAGGCTGGGTCCTCACCGACGTGGGCGGATCGAAACAGGCAAGCCACACCGGGGGAATGGAGGGGATGGTAACACAGGTGACGCTGCTGCCCGAGCTCGGACTGGGCATTGTCGTTTTGACGAACGCCGAAGCTGGCGCAGCATTCAGCTCAATATCGAATACAATAAAAGACAGTTACCTTGGATTTAAACCGGAGAACTGGGTGTTACGTTACGACACGCTGACCTCGAAAAGCAGGGCAGAAGACAATGAACTGCTGTCCCGGATACAAAAAGAAATCGATGCACAAATTGGTGCTTCCAGTCAGCAAATGAAGCCTGAAACAATTGCTGGTTTGTATCACGACAATTGGTTGGGCGATGTCCGAATTTCGGTCTGCAAAGGAAAAGCGCGTTTTCAGTCAGTTCGTTCGCCTCAGTTGCGTGGCGACATGAGTTTCTACAAAGGCAATACGTTTGTAGCGAAGTGGGATGTAAGGAGCATGAATGCCGACGCTTTTGTTGTTTTCTCGCTCGATACAGAAGGAAATCCGGATGGATTTAAGATGAAAGCTGTATCGCCGCTCACCGATTTTAGCTACGACTTTCAGGATTTAAGTTTCACACGCACGCAAAAAGACGACGAATGACAAAGCTTTCGCCCAAACCTGTATTCTTTGAAAGCGCTGCTGCCTTTCGTTCCTGGCTGGAAAAAAATCATCAGTCGGCGAAGGAAATTGTGGCTGGCTATTACAAGGTGGGCACCGGTAAGCCAACAATGACCTGGTCGGATTCTGTTGATGAGGCCTTGTGCTTTGGCTGGATCGATGGCATCAGAAAATCGGTTGATGAAGAAAGCTATTGCATTCGGTTTACACCACGAAATCCCAAAAGCAACTGGAGCGCCATCAACGTCAAAAAGATGGAAGAGTTGGTTAAGCAAGGCAAAATGACTCTGGCAGGTTTGACTGCTTTTGATAAGCGCCTTGAAAACCAAACGGCGATTTATAGTTACGAAAACCGTTCGGAGAAACTTTCTCCTGAACTGGAGTCGAAATTTGCAGCATATCCGGAGGCATTCGAATTTTTCTGCAGCCAGGCACCGTCGTATCAAAAAGCGGTGATTTACTGGGTGATGAGCGCGAAACAAGAGCAAACCCGGGAAACCCGACTGGCCAGGCTTATTGATGCCAGTAGTCGGCGGAAAAGGCTCAGTTGAAAGACCTGGTATCGGCAGGATTTACAACCAATCGCCTTGATATTTGTTAAGTTTTTTCGAAATACTGAATGTATTTCCCACTTTTGGCAATGAATTTCCGAAT
>JAEWME010000203.1 GCA_023393265.1 Bacteroidota bacterium
CAGAAATTCCGGATACTTCATATTTTCTGATCAGGAAACCGGACATCCAAAACAAACATACAACTAAATTTTTAGTTTTCAAACTAAATAATTAGTTAAAAGTGACATTTCATACATTACAAACTAAATTTCAGCTTATTACAAATAAAAAAAGGCCGTCGAATGGAATTTCGGCGACCTTTTTACGATTTTGGTTTTAGGTGTTTGAGCTGCCTTTGCGCAAGGCTGGTTTAGTAATTTAATTAGTACAGGTATTGTTTAACTCGAAATATAGGACAGTTGACAAGGACAATTCCCTACAACGGTTTTTCATTTTTCTACAATTTTCTGCAAATGGCTGCCCAACCGCCACCGCTCGCCAGATTCACCTCCACTTTATCGGCTTTGGTTACCTGCTTCACAATCCGTTTGTAATCATTGCAAGCTTTATCGGCATTTATTCCGTCCTGCATGATCTCAATTTCGTAGGTGCCGTCACCCAGAAACGAAAGGTCCAGGTTCAGCGAACGTGCAGTCCAGTCGGTCAAAGCCCCCACATACCAGTTATCGCCTTTCTGACGGGCCATCAGGATGTAATCACCGACTTTGGCGTCGAGCACTTTGGTATTGTCCCAAACGGTTGGCATTTTGCTGATGAAAGCGGTGCATTCTGTTTCCTTGTAATAGTTCGAAGGATTGTCGCACAGCATCTGGAGCGGGGCATCGTAGCAGACATACATGGCAAGCTGGTGGCAACGGGTTCCCTGGCTTTCCGGGTTCGAGAAACTAGGGGCATAATCTTTGGCATTTTTATTCACCATCGCGCCCGGCGTGTAGTCCATCGGACCAGCCAACATACGGGTAAAACAAAGTGTCACATCATGTTCAGGAGTAATATCCTTGCTCCATTTATTGTTTTCCATGCCTTTTACCCCTTCGTGGTTGATGATATTCGGGTAAGCCCGCATCATTCCTGAAGGTTTGAACGCCCCGTGAAAATCGACCAGCAATTTTCGGTCGGCACAAGCTTTTGCCGTGCGTTCATAGAAATTCACCATGAATTGTTCCGAGCGGGCCATGAAGTCGACCTTGATTCCTTTAGCGCCCCATTTGGCATACAAATCGAGGATGCTGTTCATATCTTCGTCGAGCACATTCCAGAGGCACCACAGAATTACGCCCACATTCTTCGATTTTCCGTAATTAATCAGTTCCTGAACGTCGAGGGTTGAATTGGCTTCCTTGATGTTTGTAGTCGACTTGGTCCATCCTTCGTCGAGGATGATGTAAGGAATATTAAATTTCGATGCGAAATCGATGTAATACTTATAAGTCTTTGTATCAAGTCCCGATTTAAAATCGACGCCATACAAATTGGTATCATTCCACCAGTCCCAGGCCACCAAGCCCGGTTTAATCCAGTCGGTTTCGGTCAGCTTACTTTCTCTCGAAAGCAGAAAAACCATCTGGTTCTCAACCAGGCGTGCATCCTCGGTGCTGATCATGAAAACACGCCACGGAAACGAACGGGTTCCCTGCGTTTTGGCAATGTAATCGGCTTCCTGAACATTTTTGATTCCACGGTCACCTTCAGGATCGGCCTTCAGGATAACATGCGGATATTTGCTTTTAAATGCAGCTTTGCCGGTAGCTTCCATAAACAGACAGGGATAATCGAACAGATCGGCTTCGGTGATACCAATTTTGATGTTGTTATCGGCCTTTACCAATGTTGGCAGCGAAGCGAAACGGCCTGCTTTCAAAGCACTGATCTTAGTATCGAGATACAATCTTTCGTAGTGAGAGAAAATCGTTTCTTCTTCAGGAAACAACGTACCGAAATCGCCTGCAAAATTCAGGTTTACTTCTTCATTCTTTACTGTAATTTCACCCTTTAGTGAAGTGTCGAACCGGTATGCAATACCATTATCGAAGACCCTGAAATCGACACCAAAGCCAGGTTTAAATTTCAGCGACAGTTGGTTATAGCTATTTTGCACAGTCTTTGATTTAACAGCAACCACCGGCGTAACAGTTTCGGAAACCGAAGTTATTTTTGCCGATGAAACTTTTGGGCTGACACCCAAAACGCTGGTTCCCAAATCGAGGCTCATGGTATTGTCTGTAAAAATGGCTTGTCCGTTAACCGAAGCCGACCATTTGATCTGAGCGCCGACGTTTACAATTACTTTAATTTTCCCGTCGGGAGAACTGACTGAATATTCCTTTGCAAAAGCGAATACACTGATCAGCAAAAAGAAAGAAAACAGAACTGATTTCATTACAAATATTTTAAGTTGAATTTATTTGAACTGAATTTAGCTTTTCCTGATAAACCGAAACACTTTCACGGTATGCGGCGCCAGCTTAATAGTTGCTATACCTGCTGCCGGAGTAATTTCCTTGTGTTCCCACAAATCGCGGATTTTATAGTCGGCAAGCTTGTACTGATCCACCGACCAGTAATCGTCTTTGGCTTTGAGAAGGACATTGAAATCGACCTGTACTTCTTTATTTTCGTCGCCCCGGTTTAGCAAACAAATGGCTTTTTCGTCCTTTGCCAGCTTCTTAACCCAGATTTCGTAATCACCATTATCACGGAAACAAAAGCCCTGCTTGCCCAACACATCCTGATCAACAGCAATCAGTTCTGCATTTTTAAGAATTTCTGCTGTTTCTGCCGACATGTTTCCAAGGTCGTTTCCGGCCATCAGCGGAGCGGCCATCATACACCAGAGCGAAAAATGTGTTTTGTATTCTTCAGTTGTCATGCCGCCGTTTCCAACTTCGAGCATATCGGGGTCGTTCCAGTAACCTGGCCCTGCATATTTGGACAATTCTTTGTTCTTGTCGGCAATCGAAAGCATCGAGTCCCAACGGTCAACAATATCGCCGGTTGTACGCCACAAATGACCAACTTCCCTGGCCCATTCCCAGGGTTTGGCAGTTCCCCATTCGCACAGGCTGAAAACAATCGGGCGACCGGCAGTATAAAGAGCGTCGCGCATGGTTGCATACGAAGCTTTGGCATCCTGGGTCGTGGTGTTGCACCAGTCGTACTTCAGGTAATCGACACCCCAGCGGGCATAAGTGCGGGCATCCTGGTATTCGTGCCCTCGACCGCCCGGCCTTCCGGCGCAGGTTTTGGTTCCGGCACACGAGTAAATGCCGAATTTCAATCCTTTGGCATGAACGTAATCGACCAAAGCTTTGATGCCACCCGGGAAACGGTCTTTATCGACTACAATTTCGCCATTTTCATCACGGTCAATCTGCCAGCAATCATCAATCACAATGTATTCATAACCAGCATCAAGCATTCCGCTTGAAACCATGGCATCGGCAGCTTCGCGAACCAATTTCTCGTTCACATCACAGCCAAAGCGGTTCCAACTGTTCCAGCCCATTGGCGGCGTTTGGGCCAGATTATCGAATTTCTGGGCATAAAGTCCTATTGAAGCAAAAGCCAATAAGAACAACACTACATACTTTTTCATTACGTTTAAACTTATTTTGGTATTAGTTTGAGCCTGTCAACAGGCAGCGCAAGTTGGTAAATTACAAGGCTAATCACATGGACATATCTTCGTGAAACATGGAAAAATCGACTGCGCATTTTTACCACACCTCTGAAGACTGAAAAATACTTTCTACTGAATCACAAAAGTATCAGCATCATTTAGCACCGGGAAGTCAGTCCTGAACTTTTGAAGTTCGCTGTATGAAAAGCCTGCTGTGATGATTCCTTTGTGGTGGTCGGCAATCCCGGAGATCACATTTCCTTTGGGGTCAATGAGCTGTGAATTTCCCGAATAAGCGATCAAATTTCCGTCGACACCAATCCGGTTAACACCAGCCACATAAGATTGATTTTCGATGGCCCGTGCTTTTAAAAGTGTTTTCCAGACCTCAGCACGCGACTGCGGCCAGTTAGCAACATAAAGAAGAATATCGTATTCGTTCCGGTTTCGCGACCACACCGGAAACCGCAGATCGTAGCAAACCAAAGGACAGATACGCCAGCCTTTATATTCGACGATGAGCCGTTTGGTACCTTTCGAATAATGCTGATTTTCGAGCCCCATCGAGAAAAGGTGGCGTTTATCGTAGTAATGCACTGTTCCTGAAGGCTCAACAAAAACAAGCCGGTTGAAATACTGACCGTTTTCCTTCACCATCAGGCTACCGCAAAGCGCTACCTGGTGTTCGGCACATTTGGCCTTCATCCAGCCGATGGTTTCGCCATCCATCGGTTCGGCAAATGCCGCAGCATTCATCGAAAAACCGGTTGCGAACATCTCAGGAAGAAAAACCACGTCGGCTTTTCCATTGATTTTCAGGAGCCATTCGTCGATTTTCGACCGGTTGGCCTCTGCATTTTCCCAAACAAGGTCGAGTTGAAATACCGAAACATTCAAGATTTCCTGCAGCATATTGATAAAATTAGTTGTTGCTCCTCCAATGCTGACGATGCTGTTCAAACCACCAAAAACCACCCACGGATCGCGCCCTCGAATTTACAAAGAAATTAATCTTCGGCAGTAAACTGACCGGGATGCTTTCCAACAACTCCTTTGGCGCGGTAATAGGCTTTCATCCGCCGAATGTCAGCGTCGGCATCGTCAGTTAATTCAAGTGTTTCAATCCAGCCAATTTCCTTTTTACCGAAATCGAAAAAACCCAGGTAAACCGTTGCCCCCGTTGCTTTCGCAATGGTATGAAAACCCGCTTTCCACTTTTTATTCCGTTTGCGCGTTCCTTCGGGCGTGATGGCCAGGTGCATCACTTCGCGGCTGTTCATCTCGGCAATAATCTGCTTGACGACAGTCGTTCCCTTCGATCGGTCGATCGGTATGGCGCCCATTTTCTTCAGGAAAAAACCAATCGGCCAAAAGAAAAACTCTTTCTTAATAACAATATTGGCAACTCCCCCAACCGACGTATAATAAAGGTAAGAGATAACGAAGTCCCAGGCGCTGGTATGCGGAACGCCAATAATGATGGCCTTTTTGTGCGGCATCACACCGGCAACGGCTTTCCAGCCCCACAACTTCATGATTAGTTTACAGAAAGCTCTCCACATGGTATTATTCGAAAATTTTCACTTCTATTGATTGAGCCCCACAATGCCTCACAAGCAGGTTTTCGGCCAATTGCATCGCGTGATCCAGCGATGGATCGGAGCCAAAATCGAGCAGTATCATCAGGAAATGCGAGGTTTGCGGCGTGACACCGGTTCGTTCCGAATCGCTGGTTGGTGTACCAAAGGCACCGTTTTCGTCACGAAAGACCGGCAGGTTTTCAATATTCAGTTCGCCGCGGCCAATTCCCTGGTAAGGTTCGTTGGCCTGCCCGATGCCCAAAGTAACATCTCCCTGAATCTGTTCGGCATCGTAACCTCCGATAGAAAACCCGGTTGTGATGGAAACCAGGTTCAACTGGTCGACCACATTACTAATTTGGTAAAGCCCTTTTCCTGAAACCACCCGCCGCAGCAAAGCTTCAGCGGACAAGCGATAGCGCGCCGGATCTTTTCCGCAGGCCTTGTATGCCTGCCGCGAGGCTGCAATAACGGGCATCGACGAGATTTGACCGACAGAAAGGCGCGAACCAATGTCTGCAATGTGATGGTTTATTTCCTGCATCAGTTCATCACCTGTTTCGGCAACAGCAACATGTGCTTCGATGCAACCCAGACGAAGTTTCGGGCAGAGCGATTTGATTTCTTCACGGATGCTGATGTTGACCATTTTGTGAAACAGGTTTGCGCAAAATCAGGATTGATTTGCACTGTCACAAAAATAAAAATTTTGATTACATCACCGCCTGACTCAGGAAACCTTTTAGCCACGAGCGACCCGAAGAAAGGCAGAGGCCTGTCTTATTTCCGTCAAAAGTGTCGTAGCATTTCATCCTACGACCATCGCAGCGCTAAAAGAAAACTTCGGTTCGGATGTTCTGAGGTGGAAACCCTGATTTTTCGAGCAATACAGTCACTTCATTGATCATCTCGGAATTTCCACACAAATAACAAATCGTGGAGGGATCAACCGGATGTTCTTTCAGATAGTATGTTACCCTTCCGAAATAATCGCCTTTGTCTGAACGCGAAGTACACAACACATATTTATCCTGATCGAAAGTGGCGCGGCCATAAGCTTCATCGGCAAAATGAACGCCGTGCAGAACCCGGTAATTCAGTCCGGGAACCGAACGAACATACGAATGAAAAGGCGAAATGCCTGTTCCGGTAGCAATGAGCATCACCGGCTGGCCTTCGCGGGTTTTCTGGTCGGGAATAAAATAGCCTTTCGGGCCCTCCACATCGAGTTCCGACCCTGCTGTGAGGTGACGCAGGTAGCGCGAAAATTCACCTTCAGGTATTTCTCGCACCAAAAAATCGAGGTACTCGTCGTTGATCCCACTGTAGATGGAATACTCTCGTCCTTTATTTTGTCCCGGGATGCGGATAATGACGTACTGTCCGGGTTCGAATTTCATGCCTTGTCTGTCGAGGCGGATAACAAAAGTTTCGGGTGTTAAATTGATCTTTTCTAAAACAGTATGTTTTTGTCGTTTCATATATTAATGTTGCGAGATTCGGGTTGTATGTTGCGGGTTGTCATTGTTGTCTTATCTCTTGTGTTGCGGGTTACGGGTTGCGGGTTGCTGGGTACGGTTGTCTTCGTTCTCTCATCTCTCACTTCTCATCGCTTTGTTACGGGTTGCATGTTTTCGTCGTTGTCAGGTTGTATTTGTTGTCTTATCTCTTGTGTTACGGGTTGCGGGTTTCGGGTTACGAGTTGCGGGTTGCAAGTTATCGTCGTTGTCAGGTTGTATTTGTTGTCTTCGTTGTCTTACTTTTTACTTCTCATCGCTCATCGCTCACCTCTCACCTCTCACCTCTTTTGTTGCGGGTTACGGGTTTCAAGTTACAGGTTACCGTTGTTGTCTTGTTGTCTTACTTTTTACTTCTCACTTCTCATTGCTCACTTCTCATTGCTCACCTCTCATCTCTCACTTCTCATCGCTTTGTTGCGGGTTGCGGGTTTCAAGTTACAGGTTGCCGTTGTTGTCTTGTTGTCTTACTTTTTACCTCTCACTTCTCATCTCTCACCTCTCATCCCTCACCTCTCACCTCTTTTGTTGCGGGCTAGAAATCTTCCCTACATTCATCATTCAAAATTCATCATTCAAAATTATCCTTTTACATGTCTTTCTGCGTGATACGACGAGCGGACCAGCGGACTACTTTCCACAAACGAAAAACCTTTCCGGAGCCCTTCTTTTCGATATAACTCGAAGGTTTCGGGCGTGATGTATTCTTTCACCGGCATCAGGTTTGAGTCGGGTTGCAGGTACTGCCCCACGGTGAGCACCTTGCAACCGGCAGCGCGAAGATCGTCCATCGCTTCGAGCACTTCCTCCACCGTTTCGCCAAGCCCTACCATAATGCCCGACTTCGACACAATACCAGCCTCCGAAACAATGCGGATAACCTCCAGGCTGCGCTCGTAGCGGGCGGTGCTCCGTACTTTGGGTGTCAGGCGCCTGACGGTTTCGAGGTTGTGAGAAATTACATCGGGTTGAGCGTCAATCACTTTTTGCAGCAATTCAGGATCAGCATTTAAATCCGGAATCAGGGTCTCCATCGTGGTATCAGGATTCAGTTCCCTGATTTTGCGGATGGTGGTTGCCCAGAATTCGGCACCTCCGTCGGCCAGATCGTCGCGTGTGACAGACGTGATGACGCAGTGCTTCAGACCAAGCGTTTGAATGGTTTTGGCCAGACGCAGCGGCTCAAACGGATCGACCGGTTCGGGAATGTCGTTGATGACATAACAAAAACGGCAGTTGCGGGTACATTTATCGCCAAGAATCATAAAGCTGGCGGTACCGGCATTCCAGCATTCGCCTTTATTGGGACAGTTACCGCTCGTACAGATCGTATGAAGTTGATGTTCTGCAATCAGTCGTTTCACTTTCGAGTAGTTTTCGCCCATCGGAAGCGGCGATTTCATCCAGCGCGGCAATCGTTCCCTTTCTATTTTAAGCTGAGACATCGTTAAAATTTGAGTTATGGCATACAAACAGCCGGAAAGGAATGAAGTTCACCAAACAAAAAAATAAGCCCGGCCGGCCTTTGAAACCAGTCGGGCTTAAACAGCGGAAAGGAGCCCTTCGGAAACCATCGCTGCCGCTTTTCCAGGGTGCTGATATCAGCGATTCGTTTCTTTCGGATCAGTGTCATGGGTGTATTCCAAAATGTCTCCCGGCTGACAGTCTAAAGCCTTGCAAATAGCTTCAAGCGTGCTAAACCTGATTGCTTTGGCTTTTCCGGTTTTTAAAATAGAAAGATTAGACAATGTTAATTCAACTTTTTCCGACAGCTCGTTAAGCGACATCTTTCGCTTTGCCATCATTACATCCAGGTTTACAATGATTGGCATGGCTTAAACAGTTAAATCGTTTTCAGTTTGAATGTCAACTCCTTTTTTGAAGATAGTTGCAATAATATAGATTACAGCTCCCATTAAAATAAATGCCTGGCTGTCGGCCCAGAATTGATTCAGGTTTTCGGTAACAAAACCGTGATGCATTAAACTTTCAGCCAATTGTCTGGCTATATAACTCAACAGTCCAATGGTAAGGGTGAAATAGCTAATTTGTAAAATTTGCCCCGCAACAAAAGTGTTGAACGGCTTTGATAAATCCATTTTATGCATTAGTCTGATAACGATGTAGAAAAGGCAGGCTTTTAAAATTGAAATGATCAGAATAAAACCATAGATGCCGAAAAAAGCTAATCTACTGGCTCTATACATTTCGGTCAAGTCCAACTTTTGATACAGATTCTGGACAAATTCAGGCTTATACAGGCTGAAAAAGAAATTGACAATTAAGCCTCCTGCTTCGATGCTCAGGCCGACAAAAATAAGCCAGGCCACCACATATAAACCCCAAAATACGAAGTTGTTTGCTTTTGACATGATGTTGAATGTTTAAATTACACCGCAAGTATAATAAATATTTATCGAATAACAATAAATATACATTTATATTCAAAAAATATTGATCACACAAAAATCAGAGCACGAAGTTCCCTTTCCGATGAAATGAATGATTTAAATCCAGACGAACAAGTTAATGCAGCGGTCGAGGTGTCGGGTTGATCGATTATATACCCAATACCCACGCACCCGTAGGATTGTATCGCGTGGAATTACGAGCTCGATGCAATCGCGCCGGAGCAGACGAGTATTCCAAATCATTTAGTTCTAATCACCTTTTTGTCATTAATGCTCAATAGGAAATCTGCAATACTGGTTGTTTCATGTCCGAAGAAAATCGGTTCAAAATACCCGATGTAGCGAAGTAGCTCGTTCAAAGCTAGAATTTTCACATGCTGAAACTCTATATTTGGTTTTGGCCCGGTAAAAACGATAAGATTTTTAATCGAGATTTTTCTGTTGCCCCAATGATGTTTATCTATACCCAAATGATGATTGCTTATTCCATTGTTAAGTAACTTAAATAAGGCAAAGCTTGTCCTTCGAACTTGCTCTACCGGCGACCGTAAGCTCATATCTTCCAATGACTTTTCACTCCAATTTTTTGTCTCAATTATAAATATACCTGATGGCGCAACAAGTACGTGATCAATTTGAACTGACTTTATATGGTCATTTTCTTGTCTGTTGTAGATAGCAGGCGAAAATGAAACTGCAAAATCATTAATCAGAAAGTATTCATCTGGCAATGCTTCCAAAGTCTTGACGACTTTTTGTTCACCCAATGCGCCATAAACAAAACTGCTTAAACTATCTACAACTGATTTTTTCTTTTCAATTTCTGAAAGCTCGATGCGCGAACTTTGGGTTACTGCCTCATCAAAATTTGAAATGATGAAATTTAACCGATTTTCTTTGGTTTCCCGAAGTTCCTGAAGTTTACCAGTAAACCTGTTTGATTCAAAACCAATTCTTTTTTCTTTCTGTTTGAAGTTCTGTTTACAAAACCACTGTCTTAATCTCTTTGTAGTTTTTTGAAACAAATTCGCAGGAACAATCAAAGCCTGAAGATTTAACTGTTGATTTAGCCTTTCAATTTCATCGGCCAGCTTCTGTTCCAACTCCTGCTTTTGTATGGCTATTTCAGCATCCAACTCCTGCAAGTCAGACCTTAGCCTACCTTTCTCTTGCTCGATCAATTCTTCATGAAGAGAAACTATTTGCTGGCGATAGAATGCGTATGAATTTTGAAACTCAATGATCTCTTTTACCGACTTGAAATCATGGATACCGTTTCTTCCTAAATGTAATTTTAGTGTCGTCAGGGAACCAATCTGGTTAAAAGTCTTACACATCTGCTGAGGTTAAAGTTTCCTTTAATTAAATGGTGCAGGCAACTAAATATACAAAATATATCAAAAAAATAACCATCCATCACGATTGATAATTTGGAATTACAAGCTTCTCTACCACACGATGCAAGCGCACGGGTGCAAATGGAAGCTGTCAGGGTTAAATGGCGTAAAGATGCCTACCGGAAACCACTGCTGCCAAGCTTGACGGGTAGTTGAAGTTGCAGCAGTTTTTATGCTTTATCGGTGTCAAGCCAAACTACTTTTTGTTCCGACTTATGGTTTTGTCCAATAATATCTTTGTAAAGTTCAGGACGCCTCGCTTTTATATATCTGTTTCCACCTGCTTGCTCAAGTTTGTCGGGCGTAATCGTTGCTGTCACATAACTATCTTCAAATGAACGACATTCGGCGATGACATCGCCAAAGGGGTCAACAATCATCGAGGAACCGTTTTTCAATTGGTCGTCATCCATGCCAATCGGGTTTGAGAAAATTGCATAAATTCCGTTGTCATAAGCTCTTGCTGGCAACCATTTCATCAGCCAACCTTTTCCCTTCATTCCGTCAAATTCTAAACGTAAAGAAGTTGGGTCGGTTTCACGGTTTTCCCAAAGTTTAGCGTCAACAAAACCAGCACCTGGTCTGGTGGATGGAGTACACATGGTTACGTGTGGCATAAAAATAATGTCTGCTCCCAAAAGTTTTGTAGCCCTAACATTTTCAATAATGTTATTGTCGTAACAAATTAATATTCCACATTTCCAACCACGAATTTCAAAAACACAATAACTGTTTCCCGCTTTCACATATGGATTTATAAATGGATGCAGCTTTCTGAATTTTGCAACTAATCCGTTTTTGTCAACGCAAACATAGGCTTTGAACAAATTATCATTTCCATCTTTTTCAAACAGTCCTGCCAAAATAACGATGTCATTTTGTTTTGCAATATCAGTAAGTTTTAAAATACTCGCTCCATCAGGAATAAATTCTGCCAGGTCAAGCATTTGTTCTTTTGAAAGGTTTCTTGCAAATGTATAGCCTGTAATGGAACATTCATGGAACGCAATAACATTTGAACCTTCTTTTGCCGCTTTGTTTGCAAGTCGTTCAATAACCGAGAGGTTATAACTCTTGTCACCGCTTTTGTTCTCGAATTGTGCGGTTGATATTTTTATTTTGTCCATATATAATAAAGTTTTAAAATTGCCGCCAACTTAAGAAGCTACACTCAGGACGGGATTAAACCGAAGAACTTCCTACGAAGAGCAGCCTTCCAATTTACTAATTTCCTGTCAACGAAGCACCAAAACCCGGCTTGCCGGGTAGTTTGCTGTTGTGTGTAGTTTTCTCTTCTTCTTTTAGTTTTTTATATTTTTCAAATGCCAAACCTACAAGATAGACTGTCAATGAGATAATCCCTGAAAATATAAACCCAGTAAATATTGAGAAATTTCTACCCACGTCATTTGTTAGCCTTTGCATTGCTGCTTGCTGTCCCTTTGTTATTTCTGCGCCACCAAAAAATCCATCTTTGTCTAAATCATATTTATTTAAGTCCAATTGATAACTTATGTCAACAATTGTCGCATCACCAACAATTAAAATGTAAATTGAAAGAAAGACAACTATACTTATCCAAACCCATTTTCGTCTGTTACCGTGAAATAGTCTTTGTCTTTTTATAAATATTAAAAGCAAAATTCCAAGGCACAAAAGTGTCGGAATAGCTAAGTGAAAAGGAATTGTTATTTCGTTCATTAAAGTCGATTCAAAATTGTCTGTCAAATTGTCGACATTCTCCATGTTGAAATAGAATATGTCAAATTGTTTTGTCTGCGATTAAATCACTAATATTTCTCTCTAAATGGCTACCAGTTAAATTACACATAACGTAGGAAGCTACACGCAGGTGCGTACTGCGGGCCGTTTCCTATCAAGCCGAAAAGCTGCTTGAGCGGAAAGATGCCCACTGAAAATCAACGCTGCCGGAAAGGTGGGTAGCTGAAGTTATGTACTGGTTTTCAGTCAATATAGGTTTCTTTTAATACGGATTTTAGTTCATTTATCTCGGACTTTATCAATCCCCCAAGGTCTTTAATTATTCTCTGTTTG
>JAEWME010000270.1 GCA_023393265.1 Bacteroidota bacterium
GGTCTACCTCGGACTCGACTACGGTGTTCATCCCGACATCACTGTTGGCGGAGAACTCTCCTACCGCTCATACAGCGACAAATACGCGAACGTGCATTACGACCATTCAGTTATTGGTATCTCCGGAAACGGAAACTACCATTTCAACCGGGTACTCGAAATTCCCAAAGACTGGGATCTATACGCAGGACTCAACCTCGGTTTTTACATCTGGAACTCTCCTGACGGCTACCACGGGTCGCATTCATCAGAATTAGGGCTTGGTGCCCAGATCGGCGGCCGCTATTATTTCAATGATAAGATTGGCATCAACCTCGAATTCGGTGGAGGCAATGCTTCTGCCGGAGGCAAACTGGGACTCACATTCAAACTTTAAGCACAACAGTACGCAAAAAACAAAATCAAAAAATTCATTCATGAAAAAGATATTACTGATCATCGCAGCCGGATTGCTCTTTCACGGCGTAAATGCGCAAACCGCTGATAAAAAATGGGGAATCGGGTTAGGCGTGGGTGCATATAACAACCTGAACAATTCAGGAATTGGATTTATGCCGGAATTATATTTCAGCAGGTACCTAAGCCCAAAATTCGAGTTGACACTTAAAGGCGATATGGGCCTTTTCAATTCGAAAGTGAACAGCGACCTCGATTTATTCAATCCGACACTGAACCTTCGATACAAATTCTCAGACGAAAGCAAAAAATTCAGGCCTTATCTTTATGCAGGTCCTGGTTTTCTGGCCGACAACTCTGAAACAGGGTTGAACTTCGGTCTTGGATTAGGCGCAAAATATTACTTCCGACCGGCAACCGCTTTGTATGTGGAGGCTGGCTACATCAACGGAATTAAAACTACAGTTGCCGGCAAAAGCGATCGGGACAATTTCCTGAAAGCCACGGTAGGTATTGAATTCGACTTCGGAAAAGCAAAAGATTCCGACATGGACGGCGTTCCGGACAGAAAAGACAAATGCCCGAATACTCCGGCAGGTGTTGACGTTGATGCAAATGGTTGCCCGGTTGATACTGATGGTGACAGTGTTGCTGATTACATGGACGACTGTCCAAATGTAGCTGGTGTTTCTTCACTGAAGGGTTGCCCGGATAAAGATGGCGACGGTGTTGCCGACAAAGATGATTCATGTCCTGATGTTGCAGGTTTGGTTTCCCTGAATGGTTGTCCAGATTCAGATGGCGACGGCATTGCCGACAAGGATGACAAATGCCCTGACACACCCAAAGGCATTAAAGTTGACGCCAATGGCTGTGCACTGGATCAGGATAAGGACGGAGTTCCGGATTCGGAAGATAAATGTCCCACGGTAGCAGGAACAAAGGAAAACAATGGTTGTCCGGAAGAAAAGAAACCAACTGCCGAAGAAATGGAAGCTGCCAAAATGAAAGTAGAACCGGTGTATTTCGACACGAACAAATCAACCTTCTCCGATCAGGAAAAAGTTAAAATCGATAAGCTGGTTAACCTGCTGAAAGAAAATGAAGATTACAATGTTAAAATCAGCGGATATGCTGATTCGGTGGGCTCGGATGCTTATAATCTTTCGCTTTCGAAAAGACGTGTTGCCTCTGTTGTGAAATCAATCAATTCAAAGAAAATAAGTTCAAAAAGGATTGTTCAGCAGGAAGGTTTTGGAGAAGCCAACCCGGCTGCAAACAACGACACTCCTGAAGGTCAGGCTTTAAATCGCAGAGTAGAGTTCGATGTAGTCAAAAAGAAATGATGAAGATCATTCGCTATTTGATTGGGCCGGTCAGTTTTCTGACCGGCTTTTTTAATGGATTGCTAAAACTTTAAAAAAGTAAAAGGCGCCACGAAACTCTGCAGCGCCTTATAACCAACCTTTTTAATCTATAACCAAAATAGTCCGTATTTATTATTTATAAGCATCATTTTGGTCGCACAGCGGGTTCTTAAGCAATTCGTCAGTAGGAATCGGCATGTCCATTTTTGCCAGGTTAAAATCGAAGGTGCGATAAGTATTCCAGGCATCCTGAACAAGCAAATTGGTATTCGGATATCCCACACCCTTAGGATAATTGTGCTGAATGTGATCTTCGATAAAACCTGAACGAATCAGATCCTGAGCAAGACACCATTCCGTATTGAACTCCTTTCGGCGTTCCATTCCAAGAGCTATGAGCCAGACATCCGAAGTGAAGCCTTTCTCTGCTTTTAGCTGAGTATAGTAGGTTTGTGCATCGGGGACATTTACGGAAGTTTCGTTAAACGGAAGCGGATATTGACTAGGAACGGGCTCACCATAGAAAGTAGCCAACTGCTGGTAATATGGCAAATACATGGCAGTTAGTGCTTCTTTTCGTCCAACTTCCAGATTTCCAAATGCCCTGTTTCTGATTTGATTGATATAACTCCAGGCTGTTGCATCACCACCACCATTCAGGTTAAATAAACACTCTGCATAGTCAAACAGTACGTTTGAATACCTTTTGTAATAGATCTGTTGAGGGCCCCACATGGCCTGCCAATCTGCGCGGCACGTTCTCCAGGTTTTGAGACTCCAGATAGAAGGAGCTGCTTCACCATTCATGTAGAAATGATAGTGCGTATTCAATGAATCAGGAACTGTGAGACTCTGTTGCAAATATGGGTTATATCCGTAGTTTGTTTCAGATTTCCAGGCTGGATTGATACCTTTTACTGCACCTGTACAGGCCGAAGCGTCGCGGCGCTTATCACCAGCCTCGTAGCAACTCCACCATTCCCATGAGAGATACAATGTTCCCCATCCGCCTACCGATGGACAAGCAGTAAAATAAGTGTGCCATGTATGCGCATCGGATAAATTACTCCAGCTATTCCATTGCGATCCTTCGTCGAGAACTTCTTCCCAAATACATTCTTTTGTCCAAACAGCTCCCGGATCCCACAAGGTAGTGAAAGACGGATTAAGTTCATATTTTCCACTATTAATAACCTGAAGCAAAGCGGCTGCAGCAAGCTGATAATTTTCTCTTGCCTGATCAGGAACGCGATACGCCTTCCACATATACGCTTCGCCAAGATAGGAA
>JAEWME010000301.1 GCA_023393265.1 Bacteroidota bacterium
GTATCAGGTTCGTCAACAGTAACAATCTGGAAACGGCGTTCGAGCGCTTTATCTTTCTCAAAATATTTTTGGTATTCATTCAGTGTTGTTGCACCAATGGCGCGTAGTTCACCTCTTGCCAGCGCCGGTTTCAGGATGTTGGCCGCATCCATCGCGCCATCACTCTTACCAGCCCCAACCAGCGTGTGAATCTCGTCGATAAACAATATGATTTCGCCGTTGGCATTGATCACTTCATTTACCACCGCTTTTAATCGTTCTTCGAATTCACCTTTGTACTTTGCACCGGCAATCAATGCGCCCATATCGAGTGAAAAAAGCTGTTTAGTTTTCAGATTTTCGGGCACGTCGCCACGAACGATACGATGGGCCAAGCCTTCGGCAATTGCTGTTTTTCCGGTTCCGGGTTCGCCAATCAGGATTGGGTTGTTTTTGGTACGGCGCGACAAAATCTGCAAAACGCGCCTGATTTCGTCGTCTCGCCCGATCACCGGATCGAGCTTCCCATCGCGGGCACGCTGATTCAGGTTCACTGCAAAGCGGTTCAGCGAATCGAATTTGTCTTCGGCGGTCTGGCTGTCAACCCGAGCGCCTTTGCGCAGGTCTTTCACTGCTGCTTCCAGTTCTTTTCTGCCAACACCCGAATCTTTGAGCAAACGAGCCGTTTGATCGCCCGATTCGAGCAAACCCATCATTATATGTTCGACTGACACAAACTGGTCGTTCATTTCCTGCATAATGCCAACCGACTTTTGCAAAGCTTTGCTTGCATTTTGCGACAGATAAGGCTCGCCGCCAGTTACCTTTGGATACGAATCGACAATACGTTCGACAGCCTGCTGAATCACCGCCGGATTTGCACCTACTTTTTTCAGCAAAAAACCGGTTACATTTTCGGCCTCGTGGAATAAACCCATCAGGATATGGCCCGTTTCGATGGCTTGCTGCTGCTTTCCCTGGGCGACTTCAAATGCATGTTGAATGGCTTCCTGCGATTTAACTGTGAAATTGTTTAAATTCATGATATATCTCCTTTATTGTTTTCTGTTTTAATGACTCAGAAGAATGTCAAACAATTTGCCACGCAGCGTCAGTCGTTTAAATCAGGACAAATTGACCTGAAAGTTTCTGTTATACGGAAAAACTTTCAGGAATAATGAGAAACATAATGAAAAATTGGCACGAAAAGCTCAAAATTTGAAACGAATGAAGCAGCGGAACCGGAAGAAAAAAAGAAAGGGATGATTCGATCACCCCTTTCCTCACAAAACCAAACCTAATTTCTATGAAAAAAAACTAACCGTTTTTCTTGCTTTTATGCTCATTTCAAATTTAGCAAAGCACTTTGTTAATGCTTTTGAACCAAAGTTAAAGAAGCTTAAAATTTTGATGATTCAGCGAAGGCAAAAAAAAAAGGATGGCCTCTGCCACCCTTTTCTAACCTAACCAAACCTATTTCTATGAAAAAACCTAACTTTCTTTCTTATTGTACGGAACAAAGATATGCTTCATTTCTGTTAACGCTTTCAAACCAACGTTAAAGAAGTTTAAAAGTGGATTTTGAGCTGTTTTTTTTTAAAAAAAGTACTCTCAAAGCTGAAAAATTAGGAGAAAAAGGAATAAAAAACAGAAATTGAGTCAACAAGGATGAAAGCAGCGATTTTTCCGTCATCGGATAAAGCTATAAAAAAAAAGGATGGCCCTAACCATCCTTTTCTTCCTAACCTAACCTATTTCTATGAAAAAAAACCTAATTGTATGTTATTCCCTTGCGTTTAACTTACAATACAAAAATAAGGCAACAATACGTTAAGAGGTATAAACAATCGTTAACTAATGTTAAGATTGACAGATGCTGAAGCACGTTCAGTAGTAACAGAATCCCAGTTCAAGGGTCCAAAAGTTGCAATTGACGTTACGCCAGGCATCTTATCCGCCATGTTATATTTTCAGGACTTTCAGGAGCAAAATTAACCAATGTCGTTTTTTTTCATATTACTTCTGAATCGATATATTTGCATCTGCCTGCCCTGGAAAACAATTTAAATATTTGTTCGTTTTTATTCCGTTGTACAAAATTACTGTTGACGAAATTTTAACTGAATATTAAAAAAATGAAGTATTTTTGTCCCCCGTCATTAACTAAACATACTACACATCAATAATCTATAAATTAACACTCTATGACAAAGTACGTTTATACGTTTGGAAATGGTGCAGCAGAGGGAAAAGCTGACATGAAAAACTTGCTGGGTGGTAAAGGAGCAAACCTTGCCGAAATGAACCTGATTGGGGTTCCTGTTCCTCCCGGATTCACGATTACCACCGAAGTTTGCGCCATTTACAATAAAGAAGGACGCGAAAAAGTTATCGAGCTATTGAAGAATGAGGTTGAAGCAGCCATCGCCCAGGTTGAAAAACAAACCGGCGGTAAGTTTGGCGACGCTTCCAATCCGCTTCTGGATTCGGTACGATCGGGAGCACGCGCCTCGATGCCCGGTATGATGGATACCATTCTGAACCTCGGGTTGAACGACACCGTGGTTGAAGGTATGGCCAAAAAAACCGGAAATCCCCGTTTTGTTTGGGATAGTTACCGTCGTTTCGTCCAGATGTACGGCGACGTTGTTCTCGACATGAAACCAACCTCGAAAACAGACATCGACCCATTCGAAGAAATCCTCGAAGAAGTGAAACATGCCAAAGGCGTGATCAACGACAACGAACTTTCGGTTGACGCATTGAAGGAGCTTGTCGTTAAATTTAAAGCAGCCGTTAAAGCAAAAACAGGCCGCGATTTCCCTGAAAGTTCATGGGATCAGCTTTGGGGCGCTGTTTGTGCCGTTTTCAATAGCTGGATGAACGACCGTGCCATCTATTACCGCCAGTTGAACCAGATTCCTGAAGAATGGGGAACTGCTGTCAACGTTCAGGCAATGGTATTCGGAAACATGGGTGCTACTTCAGGAACAGGTGTTTGTTTCAGCCGCGACGCCGGAACAGGCGAAAACCTTTTCAACGGAGAATACCTGATCAATGCACAGGGCGAAGACGTGGTTGCCGGTATCCGTACACCACAGCAAATTACCCTCGAAGGTTCGAAACGCTGGGCTGTTTTGGCCGGAGTTTCTGAAGCCGACCGTGCTTCAAAATATCCTTCGCTGGAAGAAGCAATGCCTGAAATCTACAAGGAATTGCATAGCATCCAGAACAAGCTGGAAAATTACTTCACCGATATGCAGGATATGGAATTCACCATTCAGGAAGGAAAACTGTGGTTCCTGCAAACACGTAACGGAAAACGTACCGGCGCTGCCATGGTAAAAATCGCCATGGACATGCTGAAAGAAGGATTGATTGACGAAAAGACTGCTGTTTTACGCGTTGAACCAAACAAACTCGACGAGTTGCTTCACCCGGTATTCGATAAAGCAGCCATTAAGGCCGCGAAAGTACTGGCCAAAGGTTTGCCTGCATCTCCGGGAGCTGCTACCGGACAGGTTGTATTCTTCGCCGACGAAGCCGAAGAATGGGTAGCACAGGGAAAACAGGTTGTTTTGGTTCGTATCGAAACCTCTCCTGAAGACCTTCGTGGTATGAACGTAGCACAGGGTATCCTGACTGCCCGTGGCGGTATGACCTCGCACGCGGCCGTTGTGGCCCGTGGTATGGGTAAATGCTGCGTTTCGGGAGCCGGTTCGCTGGTAATTGATTACAAAGCCAGAACACTCACTGTTGACGGAAAAACTTTCAAAGAAGGAGAATTTATCTCGCTGAACGGTACTACCGGTGAAGTTTACGAAGGCAAAATTGCCACCATCGATCCGGAACTGAGCGGCGACTTTGGTGAGTTGATGGCTATTGCCGACAAATATACCCGCATGAGTGTACGCACCAATGCCGACACACCCAAAGATGCACAGATCGCCCGCAATTTCGGGGCAAAAGGTATTGGCCTTACCCGTACAGAACATATGTTCTTCGAAGGCGACCGCATTAAAGCTATGCGCGAAATGATTTTGGCCGACGACGTGGAAGGACGCGAAAAAGCGCTGGCTAAACTGTTGCCCATGCAACGCAGCGACTTCGAAGGAATTTTTGAAGCCATGGCCGGATATGGCGTAACCATTCGTTTGCTCGACCCGCCATTGCACGAATTTGTTCCTCACGAAGAAGCCAACCAGAAAGAAATGGCAGCAGAAATGGGTATTTCGCTCGAACAGGTGAAAAACAAAGTTGAGTCGCTGCACGAATTTAACCCGATGCTGGGACACCGTGGTTGCCGTTTGGGTATTACTTATCCTGAAATTACGGCCATGCAGGCCCGTGCCATCATTGAGGCAGCGCTGAATTTGAAAGCCAAAGGCGTAGACGCCCGCCCTGAAATCATGGTTCCGCTGGTAGGAACAGTAGCTGAGTTGAAAAACCAGTCCGCCATTATCCGCGCTACCGCTGAAAAAGTATTTGAAGAAAGAGGTGCACGCATCGATTTCCAGGTTGGTACAATGATTGAAATTCCACGTGCAGCTTTAACTGCCGACCACGTTGCTGTAGAAGCAGATTTCTTCTCGTTCGGAACAAACGACCTTACACAGATGACTTTGGGTTACTCGCGCGACGACGCCGGTAAATTCCTTCCGGAATACATCAACAAAGGCATCTTCAAACAGGACCCGTTCCAGGTTCTCGACCAGAATGGCGTTGGCTTGCTCGTTGAAATTGGTGTAACCCGCGGCCGCATGACCAAACCAAACCTAAAAGTTGGTATCTGTGGCGAACATGGCGGCGAACCAAGCTCTGTCGAGTTCTGCGATAAAGTTGGAATGAACTATGTAAGTTGTTCTCCATTCCGCGTTCCGATTGCACGTTTGGCTGCTGCACAGGCAAACATCAAACACAGCAAATAAAAGTTCAGAGTTCGAAGTTCGAAGTCCGGAGTTTATCAAAATAACGAAAGGGAATGACCTGAAAGGGTTGTTCCTTTTTTTTTGCCACCAAGACACAAAAACACAAAGGGGCTCGAAACATGAAGAACCTTTGCTCTGTGAAACGCTGCGAAAACGCTGTGTATACCTGTGGTAAAATAATTAACTCCAAAGTCCGGAGTTCGAAGTTCGAAGTCCGGAGTTAATCAGAATAACGAAAGGGAATGACCTGAAAGGCTTGTTCCCTTTTTTTTGCCACCAAGACACAAAAACACAAAGGGGCACGAAGCAAGAAGAAACTTTGCTCTGTGAAACGCTGCGAAGACGCTGTGTATCTCTGTGGTAAAATAATTAACAGCAAAGTTCGGAGTCCGAAGTCCGGAGTTTATCAAAATAACGAAAGGGAATGACCTGAAAGGGTTGTTCCCTTTTTTCTTTGCCACGAAGCCATAAAAACACAAAGGGGCACGAAGCAAGAAGAACCTTTGCTCTGTGAAACGCTGCGAAAACGCTGTGTATCTCTGTGGTAAAATAATTAACAGCAAAGTTCGAGGTCCGGAGTTAATCAGAATAACGAAAGGGAATGACCTGAAAGGCTTGTTCCCTTTTTCCTTTGTCACAGGTGCCAAAGTAAAAGGATCAGGTAAAAAGGCAAAAGGAGAAGGAACAGGCAAAGAAGAAAAGTGAATATCTCTTCCGACTGAAATATAAAGGGACAAATCAGGAAATACAAGGACTGCTAGTTGCTTAAATGTTGAAATTTCTTTAATTACTTCGAATTTGAGATAACAAAATGTCGAAATTTAAATGATAATTTTCATTCAGAAATAATAAAATTTCTATCAATCATAACTAAATACTATTCGAAGAGAAGTTAATTTTAATCAAAGAAATGCTATTTCTTATAAAGGTAGCCGTTGCACAACTCTATCATTCCTGACAAATTCTGTTCGAAAATCGGTTTTGGGGGGTTGTGTTTTTTCGATTTAAGACAGGATTTATTTTTTTGTCGATTTGCCAGTTCTAAAATTTGACTGGCTCAAAGGGCCCAAAAATCATTCTGACCAGCCCGAAAAAATGAAAAATGGAAACCCTGGCTTCCATTGCAACAGTTTGGGGGGTTTTCGCAATAAACTTCAGCAGCTTTTTCAGGTTATAAGCCGTAGCTGCCATTTGCATGACCTTGTTGAAGTAAAAGAGAAGCTGATTTGTAAAATAAAGAAAAGCCCAGCCCATAACAAATTTTATATGGCAGGCGGGGGTTTTAGCGGTCTGACAAGTCAGACCTTGTGCCCACTTTCCTGCCCGACCACATACAAGTGACCGTTACCGCCAAGCATGAAAACAGCGAAATGCGGAGATTAACAGGCATAATCTGAGCATATTTTGCGGTGAAAATTTCATTTGCGGTGAATAAGCCTTATATTTATCGCATAAAATGCGGAGAATGGAAATTTATTTACACAAAAGAGAGAACTGGACTGATTTCGCTTGGGACAACAAGAAAGTGATGATAAAACTTGGTGAAGCTAGAAATCAACAAGGCAGGCTTCTCGGGAAAATGGAATCACTTGGATTTGACTTACAAAATGAAGCAGTCTTAAATACACTGACATTAGACGTAATTAAATCATCTGAAATTGAAGGAGAATTTCTTGAAGTAGAACAGGTTCGTTCCACAATTGCAAGACGGTTAGGAATTGATATTGCTGGTTCAGTGGAATCAGAACGTTATGTTGAAGGAGTAGTTGAAATGATGCTTGACGCTACGCAACGGTATAATTTACCTCTGACAAAAGATAGATTATTTGGCTGGCATGCCGCTTTGTTTCCATCAGGATGGAGTAATCTTTATAAAATTACCGTTGCTGATTGGCGAAAAGACGCAACTGGTCCAATGCAGATTGTATCTGGTCCAATGGGAAAAGAAAGAGTTCACTATCAAGCACCTGCTTCCGATAGAATTGAATTTGAAATGGGAAAGTTTTTATACTGGCTTGAAAACGAACACGAAATAGATTTGGTTCTTAAAGCTGCAATTGCTCATTTGTGGTTTGTATCTATTCATCCTTTTGACGATGGCAATGGACGTATAACAAGAGCAATCACCGATATGATATTAGCCCGTTCGGATAAAAGTGTCAGGAGATTTTATAGTATGTCTGCTCAAATCAGAGTTGAAAGAAAAGACTATTATGAAAAACTTGAAAAAGCTCAAAAAGGAAACTCGGATATTACAGAATGGGTATTATGGTTTTTGCAGTGTTTAATAAATGCAATTGACTCTACAGAAGAAACTTTATCGAAAATACTTCATAAAGCGGAATTTTGGAAGTTACATTCTAAAACGATTTTTAATGAGAGACAGCAAAAAATAATTAATCGATTACTTGATGGATTTGATGGCAAATTAACGACCTCAAAATGGGGGAAAATAAATAAATGCTCTCAAGACACTGCTCTTCGAGATATTCAGGATTTAATCAAGAAAAATATCTTACAGAAAGAATCAAGCGGTGGACGAAGTACAAATTATGAATTAAAATAAATGCCAGGCGGTAACAAATTGTAATATGGCAGGCGGGGGTTTCATCGGTCTGACAAGTCAGACCTCGTGCCCACTCTCCTGCGGGTCTGACACGATTTCTTCCAGAAATCCCGCCCGACCAAATACCACCGTTGGCATCAAGTTTGAAAACGAAAAATCAGATAAACATGAAACTAATTGCAATTTTAATTATCAGTATTTTGACTTTATCTGCAAACGGACAGATTAAAGAATTAAATGGAAAAGTGGATTTCAAATCAAATAAACTCGAAGAAGTAGATGTCAATTCGCCACTCAAAGTAATTAATTTGGATAAAGATAAACCTGACAGACAGCCTGCATATTTTATTGATGGGAAACATATTAGTGAGACCGTTATAAGAACAATTAATCCTCAATTGATTGATAGCATTTCTGTCGTTAAAAAAGAAATTACCATTGAGGGCAAGAAATATTACGGACAGCTATATCTCAAAATGAAAGATAATTACAAGCCCGAAATCATTTCTCTGACTGATTTAAAAACAAAATATACAGAGCAAAGCAATACTCCTTCGATTTTTATAATTGACGATGAAATTGTTAAAAGTGATTACAATAATTTTTTTGTAGACGAAAAGTATATTCTCAAAATGGAGATTCAAAACATTGACAATGAGAAAGAAAATTTAAATATTAATGTAATTCGGCTGATTACTAAAACGAAGGAAAACATCAAAAAGGCAAATGAAATTAGAATTCGTGGAGTGGACACGGCTTTGTTAAATTAAAAAACACAGGTGAGAACAAATGTAGTCGTTGAGCAACGCCTCATTTTTGAGCGGAGTTCAT
>JAEWME010000391.1 GCA_023393265.1 Bacteroidota bacterium
ACACCGCCGGTACCGGACAGTTTGAAAGGACCCTGATTGTTGCCGAAGACGACAGCTATGTGAGTTACCTGGAAGGTTGTACCGCGCCAATGCGCGACGAGAACCAGCTACATGCTGCGGTGGTTGAAATCATTGCACTCGACCGGGCTGAAGTGAAATATTCAACCGTGCAAAACTGGTATCCGGGAAACAAGGAAGGCAAAGGAGGCGTTTACAATTTTGTAACCAAACGTGGCGTCTGCCGCGGGGTTTCGTCAAAAATAAGCTGGACTCAGGTAGAAACCGGATCAGCCATTACCTGGAAATACCCAAGCTGCGTACTGATGGGCGATAACTCGATTGGCGAGTTCAATTCGGTTGCATTGACGAACAACTTTCAGCAAGCTGATACAGGTACCAAAATGATCCACATCGGTAAAAATACCAAAAGCACCATCGTGTCGAAAGGTATTTCGGCAGGAAAAAGCGACAATGCCTACCGTTGTTTGGTGAAAGTACTTCCCGGTGCGGAGAATGCCCGCAACTACTCGCAATGCGACTCTCTCCTGCTTGGCTCAACCTGCGGCGCACACACTTTCCCATACATTGAGGTGGGCAACAAATCGTCGATCGTTGAGCATGAGGCAACTACTTCGAAAATTGGCGAGGACCAGATTTTTTACTGCAACCAGCGTGGAATCTCGACCGAAGATGCCATTGGGATGATCGTAAATGGTTATGCCAAGGAAGTACTGAATAAGTTGCCGATGGAGTTTGCAGTCGAAGCACAAAAACTACTGCAAATCAGCCTGGAAGGCAGCGTGGGGTAGTTTATTGAAGGACTGAATTACTGAAGAATTGATTGGGAATATCCCAATACTGAATATCGAATAACCAAAAATCAAGAGGTTTCGGTGGGAACATGCAACCCGAAATCCATAACGCAAAATAACATACAGAATGCTAACAATAAAGAATTTACATGCCTCGGTTGAGGGCAAAGAAATCCTGAAAGGAATCAACCTGGAGGTGAAAGCCGGTGAAGTTCATGCCATCATGGGACCGAATGGATCAGGAAAAAGTACCCTGGCCAACGTCCTGGCAGGCAAAGAGGAATACGAAGTTACCGAAGGTGAAGTAAGCTACTACGACGAAGATTTGCTGGAAATGGCTCCCGAAATTCGCTCACGCAGCGGTTTATTCCTTAGTTTTCAGTACCCGGTGGAGATTCCGGGTGTGCCAATGGTTAATTTCCTGAAAACTTCGGTGAACGAACACCGCAAGCACAAAGGGCTGGAACCACTGTCTGCCGGTGAGTTTCTGAAACTGATGCGCGCGAAAAAAGAATTGCTGCACCTCGACTCTGAGCTGACCAACCGCTCTGTGAACGAAGGTTTTTCAGGAGGAGAAAAGAAGAAAAATGAAATATTCCAAATGGCGATGCTCGAACCCAAGCTGGCCATTCTCGACGAAACCGACTCAGGACTGGATATTGACGCACTGCGTATAGTCGCTGAAGGGGTGAATGCCTTAAGGACAAAAGACAACGCCACCATCGTGGTAACACACTACCAGCGTTTGCTTGATTATATTGTTCCTGATTACGTGCACGTACTCTATAAAGGGAAAATAGTGAAATCGGGAGGCAAGGAACTGGCGCTGGAACTGGAAGAAAAAGGTTACGACTGGATTAAGAATGGAGAAAATTAACAGCAAAAAGCGATTGCAAGCACCTTGCATTTCTCCCTTTTTGACTTTTTCTTTTACACTTTTTACTTAAAGAGACATGACTATTACTTCACAAAAAATATCGCCTGCCGGGCAACTGGTTGCGAAATTCAGGGAAAACCTTGATACACTCAACCAGGGTTCTTCGCCATTGCTGAACCGTGGTCGCGAGGTATCGATCAAACGGTTTGAAAAGGCCGGAATTCCCGACTACAAAACCGAAGATTACAAATACACCAACCTGGCCCCGGCATTCGAAAAAAAATACCGGCAGGAGCTAACCCGCGAAAATGACACGATTGACCTGAACGAGGTCTTCAAATGCAACATTCCGGAACTGGACACGCATTTGGTTTTCCTGAAAAACGGCTGGTTTTTTAATGGCAACAATCCTGGAGACGGACTTCCGCAGGGCGTAGTTCTGGGCAGTTTGGAGCAAATTGCCAACGAGCAGCCCGAATTGCTGGACAATTACCTGAACCGTCAGGCAGGCCTGTCGAATGACCCGTTTGTAGCGCTGAATACCGCTTTCGCAAAAGACGGCTTCTTTTTGTTTGTCCCCAAAGGGAAAATAATTGAAAAACCCATCCAGATTATCAACTTATTAAGTTCGGATGACGATTTGATGAGTACACAACGCAACCTAGTTGTAGCCGAAGCCGGAAGCCAGGTAAAAGTGCTGGTTTGCGATCACACCCTGACAAGCGCATCATTCCTGTATAATTCGGTTACCGAAGTTTTTGCGGCAGAAGATGCTGTGGTTGATTTTTACACGATTCAGAATCAGCACAACCGGTCTTCTGCAATAAATTCATCGTTTTTCAAATTGGGTCGCCAAACGGTCCTTACAACCGGGACAATGACTTTGCATGGCGGTTTAATTCGGAACAACTTGAAAGTAACTTTTGACGGAGATCATGCGGAAGCGAATGTAAATGGATTGTCGTTTACCGACAAGAAGCAGCATACCGACAACTTCGTGATCATCGAACACGCGCAACCTAATTGTCTGAGCAACCAAATTTATAAAAATGTCCTAAACGACGAGTCGACCGGTGCTTTTTCCGGACGGATTCATGTGGCACGCGATGCCCAGCAGACAAATGCGTTCCAGCGAAACAACAATATTTTGCTTTCGGACAAGGCCCGGATGCAAACCAAGCCGCAATTGATTATTGACGCGGATGATGTGAAATGCAGCCACGGCGCTACCGTCGGACAAATTGATGAAGAAGCTTTGTTTTTCCTGCGAGCCCGCGGAATCGGAGAAACAGATGCCCGACTGATGCTGATGAATGCTTTTGCGCACGAGGTGGTGCAAAAGATCAACATTGAGCCATTGCGCGAACGCATAGACCAATTGATTGAGAAACGCCTAAACGGAGAGATCAGCCGGTGCCACGAATGCAATTACCAGTGTAACTGTTAACACAAAACATTCCCGATACGAAAGCCTTGCAGACTCTGCAGGGCTTTTTTTATTCCCGGAACTGGAATACACACACAGATATAGAACAAACGAAAAAAGCCGTCTTAGTTTTAAGACGGCTTCTGTAGTATGTAGTAAAGCTTACTTCTTACTGAATTGCATTAACATGCAGAACCAACGATGATTTCAGGTTGGCAGCCTTATTTTTATGAATAACATTCTTTTTAGCAAGTTTGTCAATCATAGAAACAACTTTTGGCAGAGCTGCAGCAGCCGCATCCTTATTTGTTTCAAGACGCAATTTCTTCACAGCGTTACGCATTGTTTTGGCAACGTATTTATTCTGTGCATTTTTAACTTCGTCCTGCCGAATTCTCTTTTTTGCCGAGGTATGATGTGCCATTTTGTAAAGTCCTAAATTGTTAAAATTTATTAGTAGCCCGTAGGGGATTCGAACCCCTGCTACAAGAATGAAAATCTTGCGTCCTAACCCCTAGACGAACGGGCCAACTTTTAGCTTCCCTGATTTTGGGACTGCAAAAATAAAGCAATTTTTCTAGTCACCAAACTTTTTCAGGAAATTTTACCAAAATCCCATTGGCTTCGTTTAGCCTCCGCGTTTTTGATTTTGGCGCTGCAAAGAAAAGTAAGATTTTTGAATCTGCAAATAGGTCGGTGAAAAAAATTTCACCTCCACTCAACAATCGTCCCACGGTTTTTCTGGAGCAGTTTTTCAGGCATCGACGCAGTGATTTCTTTCCATAGAAGTTCAACAAGTTTATACTTAGCAAAGTGTCTGGAATAAACCAGGCTTACCTCGCGCAGCGGATTGGCATCAGCAAAAGTGCGCACGTGGTCGAACCGCGACTCGCTCATCCCGATGGTGGCCAGTTCTGGAATGATAGTCATCCCACCCTCGCGATCGATGATGTTCATGATCGTCTCAAGCGAGCCTGCTTCGAAATGAAATGGAAGTGCAGAATTAGCCGCCCCTTTAAACGAACACAGGTTGATCACCTGATCGCGAAAACAGTGCCCGTCGCTAAGGAGCCAAATCTCAGGTGTTGCAATGTCTTTCAGCTTGATGTTTGGCTTTTGCGCCAGCGGGTGTTCGTCGTGCAGGTACAAAAGCATTCCCTCGTAAAAAATAGGTTTTTCGTTGATACGCTCTTCGTGAAGCGGCGTCACCAACACACCTACGTCAATAAGGTCGCGGTTGAGCCTATCTATGATGTTGGCCGTGGTAAGCTCTTCAACCTTGATATTGATATTTGGGTATTTTCGCTTGTAATTGCCGATAAACAAAGGCAACAGATATGGCGCCAGCGTTGGAATGATTCCTATTTTCAGCTCTCCGGAAATGAGATTTTTATGTTCCTTGATGATTGTGTTTATTTTTTGTGACTCCTGAAGGGTAATTCGCGCCTGCTCAATGATCCGCCGACCAACATCGGTAGGGATCAGTGGCTGTTTGCTTCGGTCGAAAATCACCACCTCCAGATCCTCTTCCAGCTTTTTAATTTGCATACTCAGGGTTGGCTGGGTGATGAAACAATTCTCGGCAGCCTTCCCGAAATGACGAAATGTATCGACGGCCACGATATATTCGAGTTGGGTTAATGTGATCATAGGTCTTCTTTTGAATGCTAAAAATAGGAAAAGCAAGCTGAATTTTACATTTTGTTCCGAAAATAATCAGGATCGGACAGGCAGGTGCATTTCCTTCAGGAACGAAAAAGCGTCTGACGCTGCCACTCGAACAGCACAACTGCCGTGGCGTGAGAAACATTCATCGACTTGCATTTACCTGTCATCGGTATGTGGACAACCAAGTCGCACTTTGCCAGAATTTCTTCAGGAAGCCCATTCCGTTCGTTACCCAGGAGAAATACCACTTTCTCCGGAAGGTTTGCCGAAAACAGGTTGACCGAACTTTCGGATGTTTCGACGGCTACAAGTTTATATCCCGTCATAAGGCGTGCAAAAAACGTTTCAGGAGAAACAAACGAGAGCCGAACATTTTTCATGCTCAGACCGCCGGTTTTATTAATCGACGATTTCCTGAGGTGAAACTCCTCTCCGATGATCAAAACTTCTTCGGCTCCAACATTGTCGGCCAGCCTTACCAAACTACCTATATTTTCGGGATTGATAATTTGCCAGGCGGCCAGAACTGGCTTATTTTCGGGCTCCGGATAGCGTTTTTCGTTGAAAAAAACTACTGAATTTGTTTCCATCCTTCAGAGATTATCTTTTTCTTTGAAACGCAAATGACTGGTTTTTTTTGTGAGGAACAATGGCAAACGTTAAAATAGTTTTCGGATTCGTATTTCTTGTAGCTTTTATTTCGTGCGGAAAGTCGTACAAAGAAAGGGCGGCAGAGAAATTCAACCTTGCTGCCGATCTGTGCGAAAAAGGCGATTCGCTTGCTGCACTTCAGGAACTCGATTCCATCCCGGTTCTTTTCCCTGAAGCTTTTGAGGCCATTGGCAAAGCAAAAGACCTGGGGAAAAAAATCAATTCGGAAATATTGTTTCGCAAGCAGGATCAATACGACAAGCTCACAGGCCACCTTTCTGAACTGGAGAAACTCTTCGATACAGAAAAAACAAATTACGACCGTTTTACCCAATATATTCCCAAAGTACAAAATTTTGGCCGCAGGTGGAACACTTCGTATATTCAGGTTCACCTCGACGAACGGGGCGAGTTTTACATTTCGAGCAACTACTACGGTTCGGAATGGCTGAACCACGTGGCACTGCGCGTTTACGAAGGTGTTTTTCAGGCCAAAACCGACTCGGTAGCATTGGATAGTCCCAACAACTATCATGGCGATTTTATGAATACCCATTGGGAGCGGGTAAGCTACAAAGACGGGAAGGACAACGGCGTGATACAGTTTATTGCCGACAATGCCGACAGAAACCTGAAAGCCGTTTTCCTGGGCAAACGCATGTATTACATTGTGCTTGAACAATACGACAAGCAGGCTGTGCGCGACGCCCTGGCCTTATCGACGGCATTAAAAAGCAAACTTCAGCTCGAAAAAGACATTAAAACATTGCAGGGAAAAGTTAAATAAGAACTTCCAAAGTTTTATCCACGCATTCATTTTCCATAATTCTCTTTATGAGCCTATTAACACCGGAAGCAACCTCTGGATTACAGGTATTTTTATGCTTATTAACATTTATTCCGTAAATATTTGTCATTCTGTGTTTTATGATAAAACAAGAGGCTGTGCCTGAAAAAAAAATTGACTTTAATAAAAATTTGTCATAATTTTATATAAAACAAATGACAACTCGTTGTTTATCAATGACATTTGAGCTACTTGAATTTATTTACCACAGATTAATTTGTAAAAAAACAACCCAGCAAAATAAATTATCGGGTAGTCAAATAGATGTTTAATCAGGGTTGGAAATATGGAGAAAATAGCCCGGAAGTTATCAGTGTTACGAATTTATGGTAGGCAGTAGGTGTTGGATGGTATACCAATGTGGGTTTGGGAATTGGTTTGAAGTTTATGATATGACTTATACTGTCGATACCACCATTGCCGCTTGTAATATCGATCTCTATGAAATTACTGTAAGCAATGGTGCCAAATTAACTTTAGATGTTGCAAATGAAACTGTGATAACTGGTCCTTTTGAAGTTGCATTAGGCTCCCAGTTTGAAGTTAAGTGATTAAATGAATATAGATTTTAAAAATGAACAATCATGAAAACGACATTTTTAATTCTTGTAATTGCCGGACTTGGATTTTTTCTTTCGTGCAATAAAAACTCTGACGCTATTGAAATGAAGCAGGTAACATCGGGCAGCGAAGTTGATACTGTCATTTTTTCCATCGACACGTTGCAATATAGTTTGGGGAGCTTCGGAGCAAAAGATGAATTATCGGTGATCAAGCAGCCTTCTCATGCCAGATTGTTCGAATTAACGGATCAGTCGTCAACGAACAAAGTTTTGCAATATGCCCCTTCAAACAAGTATTTGGGGATTGACTCGGTCATTGTTCTAACGAAGCGAATTTCAGAAGAAACAGCAGACCCGGTTATTAACATCGACTCTACTTTACTAATTATCAGGACAGTTAAAAACATAGCTCATAAAAACCTGATTGGGAAATGGATACAAGTTATGGAATGTGGGGGATTTACTGGAGATTGTGATTCAATCGACCCTGTGAATGCTACAATAATTGAGTTTTGTTATGATATGGTATACACCGAAATGGGCAGCGGATCAGTAATAAAAGAGCTCAACTATTCCATAGTTGATAGCGTTGAGATAGTCCCTGGGTTCTGGAGACCCCGCATCGAAGTATTTGGTAATTACGACAATATTGATTTTAGCTTCTATTTTAATTTCTATGACAATAAACTAATAATGCCAGATAATTTAGTAGAAATTTATTCACGATTAGAAAAATAGCGTCAATTATAATGAGGCTGTCTAAAAAGTAGATTTATCCTCCGGAGAGTTCAATATTTGGGAACAGCCTCCGATAGGAATATGGGTAGGAAGAGGGTGTTTC
>JAEWME010000417.1 GCA_023393265.1 Bacteroidota bacterium
GCTGAAGCAGAACTCTGAAGCACAACAGTCTTGTTGTCGGTCGGTTCGTAAAGCGATTTCACCGCTGTTACATTGGTGTTGCTCAGTTCATCTTTCTCACAACCTGTGAAAGAGAGGAATAAGGAAACGATTATCGTTAATTTTACTAATGTTTTCATATCTGTAATGTGTTTATTTTCGATTTTATAATCTGACAAATTGAAATTAATAACCGGCATTCTGGCCAAGCGCAGGGTTCAGGTCTTTTTCCGACTGAGGTACAGCCCACAGGTAATCGCGTTCTTTATTGAAAGAACGTTTGTCGAGGCGGATGTAGCCATTGTCTACGCCTGAATCGCCAAACTGGGCTCCGTGAGGATAGCCGTTCAACACTGATTCAGCAGTTTTCCAGCGACGAAGATCGAAAATACGAAGTCCTTCGAGTGCAAATTCACAACGACGTTCACGGCGGATGGTTTTCTGCATGGCATCTTTCGAGGCAGAAGCATCAAAAGCAAGCGCTCCCGGATCGGTGAAACCTGCACGGGCACGAATAGCTTTCACAGTCATATTCCAGATATCTTCGTTCATCTGACCCAACTCATTTTTAGCTTCAGCATACATGAGAAGCACATCGGCATAGCGAATCAGGATCAGGTTTAATCCTGAAGTCATTGATGCGAGTGCCGTTGGATCGTAGTATTTACGCATATAGTAACCGGTTGCAGTAGAGTTGGTTCCCTGTCCTTTGTATTCATCAACAGCGGCGCTTTCGTCTGGTGCTGAACCTGGTTTGGTGTAAATGGTCTGAATGGTTCCATCGGCTTTCTTCCATGGGAATTCGTTATAAACAACTGTGGCAGTCAAACGCGGGTCGCGGTTTTTATACGGATCGGCTTCATTATATCCTGAAGCGGATGCAGTGATTTCCTTTCCGTTAGCCATCAGGTAATCGTCAACGAGTTCCTGGGTTGGGGCCATCGCATTGACACGTGCACCAACCGAAAGCGGCGCATAATCGTAATAATTGCCCCAGGTACGCAGCGAAGGAACATATTCGAGATCGAGAATTACTTCGTCATTCAGTTCATTTTCCGGAAGGAACAAACCTTCGTAAGAATTAAACAATGAATATTTTCCGTAAGCATCCGAATTAATCAGTTTTTCGCAGGTTGTAACTACATTGGGCCAGTCGTTGCTGTACAAATAGGTTCTTGCCTTCAGGGCAACGGCTGCACCCGAAGTAATACGGCCACGGTCGTCAGCGCCATAGGCCTCTTTGGTTGGCAGAACTTCTGCAACAGCATCGAGTTCGCTGCGCACAAAAGCCAGTACATCAGCCTGCGGAGTACGCGTAATCGATTTCGATTCAGAAAGTGTCAAATCATGGTCGAACAACGGAACGTCGCCAAACCAGGTTGTCAGGCGGAAAAACAGGTAAGCCCTGATGAACCGGGCTTCAGCTTTCATCCTTATTTTCAGGGTTTCATCCATGTCCGGAACACGGTCGACATTTTGAAGAAAAATATGACTGGTTTTGATCCCGGCATAACAGTCTTCCCATTCCGAAGAAAAACGTCCGTTCGAAGCATCTGCCTGTCCCGAAGATATGGCTTTTTCGCTCGAAGAACCGCGCCCTTCGTATATGTTATCTGACAAAGCTTCGGTTTTGAAGAAATAATCATAATAGTCGCTATTCGGATTTTTGGGATCCTTGACATTATTATACATCTGGCTATATGCCATGTTGAGTACCATGTTAGCTTTTTCAGTCGAAGTCCAGTAGTTTTCCTCAGTAAACTTATTGGTTGGAGTAAGGTCCAGTTTGTTGCAAGAGGTAAGCAAAGCGAGTGCAACGCCTGCAACAATTGTGCTATATTTTAAGAATTTCTTTTTCATAGTGATTCTTTCATTTAAAATTCAACATCTAAACCAAATCCATAATAAATCAACGTCGGATAGTTACGTCCGCTGTTGGCTCCTAAACCGCCTGTACCTCCCATATTGCTTCCAAACTCGGTTGATTCAGGATCGATGAATGAATTTTTAGTCAGTGTTAATAGGTTTTGAGCATTGACACTCAAACGCAACTTCTGAATTCCAGCTTTGGTACTGAGCTCTTTCGGAACGGTGTAACCAAGCTGAACATTTTTCAGGCGCAGGTAAGCAGCGTTGAAAAGATAAATGTCAGAACTTTTCTGGTAGTTGTTGGTATTGGAAGCCGATCCTGGCGCTGAAAGACGCGGCCATCTTGCATCGGTATTAACCGGAGTCCAGAAATCAAGCTGATGGGTATATATTACATACGAATAGTTCGAGTGGAATGGTTCAACTAATTCGCCGCGCAGGAACATGTCGCGTTTACCCACACCCTGAATCAACATTCCGAAGTCGAATCCTTTCCAACTCAGGTCGTAAGTAAGACCGAATGTATATCGAGGGAAAGCATTACCAATTACGGTACGGTCTTTTTCATCGATCACACCATCTTTATAGATGTCTTTGTAACGAACATCTCCGGGCTGAACAGTTGCTCCAACCGGAAGCGCAGCATTGGCAATTTCTTCATAGTTATTGAAATAGCCATCAACCTGGTATCCAAAATAAGAACCCAGAGCTTCACCTTCGCGAATTATTTTCAGCATTTGGTCGTTTGAATCGATTTGTTCATTACCACCAAAATCAACTACTTTATTCTTCGAATCGGCAACATTCAAAGTTACATTGTGTTTGAAGTCCCCAGTTTTGGCGCGGTAATTCAAAGTAAGTTCCCATCCGCGGTTTCTCATCTCTCCGGCATTTTCTTTTGCAACACCACCGCCAAAAACAGTTGGCACAACTGGTTTCAGCAAGATTTGAGAGGTCAGTTTATTGAAGTAATCGAAAGAAACAGAAAGCCTGTTTTTGAAGAAAGTTGCATCCGTACCAATGTTAAAGTTGGCCGATTGTTCCCACTGCAATTCAGCATTCCCGAAATCGAATCCGGTACCCGATACTGCACTGTTGTTAAATCCGTAAGTGTTGGTGTAAACTGTGTAAGTTGTAAAATACGAATAGTCATCAACATTCTGGTTACCAAGGACACCATAAGATCCGCGAATCTTCAGGTCGCCCACACGGTCTTTATAACCTGCCATGAAATTTTCTTCAGAAAGTCTCCAGCCGGCAGAGAACGACGGAAAGAAACCCCAGCGGTAATCCTGGGCAAACTTCGACGAACCATCGTAGCGGAAGCTAACTTCTCCGTAATATTTATCGAAATAGGAATAACCAGCACGTCCGAACACCGAGTAGATGCTTCTCTCCTGAGTTTGAGCCGGGGTATTGTAGCTTGATGGATCAATCTCTGTGTCCGATTCCGGCAACCCAAGATCTCGGTCGGTGTACTTCCATTTAATTTCGTTGGCCTGACGGGTATACGATTCGTTTGAAACGCCCAGCAAACCAGTCACATTGTGTTTATTGGCAAATGTGCGGTTGAAATCGAGCAGAAATTGAGTATTCAGGATATATTTCTTTTCGTTGTAGTCTTCTGTATTTCGTGTTCTGTTGGCAAAAGAATTTGGCACTGTTGCTGTTTCACTTGCATAAAAAGGCACTTCGAGGCTACGGATATAACGGTGATTGGCGCTAAGGTCCAATCCAATAATACCTTTGGCAGTTAAACCTTTGGCCACTTTCAATTCGCCATTCAGGCTACCGATAAAATTGTCTTCATCCTTCTTCTGGTAACCACCTGCTTCGAGCAACCCGAGCGGGTTAATTCCGAAAGCACGTCGTTGATCAGGTAATGACCATTGGCGCCTTTCATTTTATAAGTATAGTAATTCGGGATACGTCCGCCATCCACAATCAGTGTACCTGCACTGGCGTTCGGAGCCGTTTGCATACCCCGGTTGTAAGCCATCAGAGCACTGATTTTAAACTTTCCGTATTCGTTTACAAGGTTAGTCCTGAAATTATAACGTTTGGCACCAAAATTTCCAACGAAGTTACTTTCCTGATCGTAATATCCGGCAGAAATCATGTAAGTAGAGTTTTGTGTTCCTCCTGAAATGCTGGCGCTATAATTTTGCTGAAGAGCATCCTGTAAAATGCCGTCGAGGAACCATTCGCCATCTCCATGCTCCTGGAAATCGCGAATTTGCTGCGGAGAAAATACAGGAGAAGAACCACCGTTAATCAAAGCCTGATTCTTTAGCAAAGCATTTTCGTACGATCTAACCGGAGAATATAGCAGATGTGGATTTTGCAACCCAACCATCGAGTTGAAACGCACAGTCGGCTTTCCTTCCTTATTTCCTTTTTTAGTAGTAACCAAGATAACACCGTTCGACGAGCGTGAACCATAGATGGCTGCACTACCGGCATCTTTCAGCACCGACACGTTGTCGATATCAGCCGGATTCAGCTTATTCAGACTTTCCATTTCGGTGATGATCCCATCAATTACAACAAGCGGATCGTTGTTATTCATCGTACTCACACCGCGAATGTTGATATTCATGCTGTTATCATTCGGGTTCATGCTCCGCTGCTGAATGGTAAGGTTGGCTGCTGCTCCCTGAAGTGCCTGCATAGTGTTAGCAACAGGACGGTCTTCGATAAGTGCGGCATTTACCTGATCAACAGAACCAATCAGGTTCTTTTTCTGGCGGGTCCCATATCCGATCACCACTACCTCATCAACGCCAATGGCTTCTTCAACGAGCTGCACATTGATCACAGATTTTCCGTCGAAAGCTTTTTCCTGGGTTTTCATCCCTACAAACGAAAACACCAGCACTGCATTGTCGGGCAGGTTTGCAAACGAATAATTACCGTTTGCATCGGTGATTGTTCCATTGGTAGTACCTTTAAGCGACACTGAAACACCGGGCAATGGCATGCCCGAAGTGTCGGTCACCTTACCTGTCACAGTTTTTTGCTGGGCTCCAATGGTTTGTGTCATTCCTTCCTGGTAGAGCAGGATGTGGCGATCATTAATAGAGTATTTCACATTGGTTCCCTCAAAAAGAATTGAAAGAGCTTGTTCGATGTTCTTGCCTTTGATGTCGACATCAACTTTTCGGTTAACATCGATATACTCGGCGCTGTAGGCAAAGCGAAATTCACTTTGTTCTTCGATAGCTTCCAAAACGTCTGAAACGCGTGTATTTCGGAGGTCCAGATTTAATTTGGTTGATTGACTGTAAACACTGGCAGTTACCTGCATCAGGCCCAGAAATAAAAACAGGAACGTTAGGCGCATAATTTTCAAGCATTTTTTGTTCCAGATCAAAGGGATTGGCCCTCTGATGTCTGACTTTTTTTTCATAATTTTGAATGATTTTGTAATTAAAAAATTCTATTTTTTAATGAGCTCTAATCGACCGGAGAGTGTTGCCGCACTTTCCGGTTTCTTATTTCGCATTTTCTTGTTCTAGTTTTTCTTTATGCCATACTTATTTGAGTTTAGATTTATTGTGTTTTAGTTTAATCACGTTTTTATCCTGAATGGCTGTAACGGGCGTGATTTTTTCCATCAACGTCAGCACATTGCTCAAATCTTCATTTTTAATGGTGAATGTGTATGGCATATTTTTGATGTCTTCATCCACTTCGAACTTCTGATTATAACGCTTCTCAAGCTTAATTACCAACTCTTTCAGCGGCAGGTTGTATATATTAATCAACCCATCTTTCCAGGAAGTGTACAAAACAGTATTAACAGTAGAGAGCGTCAGTTCTTTTTTCTCTTTGTGAAAGCTCGCCAGTTCGCCAGGTTTCATTTCCTGCCTGAAAGAACTATTGGTTTTCGAGGTCAGCTCTACCCTTCCATGTTCGAGCACAACCTGGGTTTGCCCGTCCTCCGGATAATCCGAAACGCTGAATTCTGTTCCAAGAACTTTTACTTTCAAATCGGAACAGCTTACTACAAGCGGCAGATTTTTATTTTTTGTAACCTTGAAATACGCTTCGCCAACCAAATCAATGTCGCGGTTGGTAGAAGAAAAGTGGTTGTTATATCGCACCGACGAACCCGAGTTCACCCAAACAACCGAACTGTCGGGAAGCACAACTTTAGAGATTTGCCCAAAATCAGCCGTAACCGTGGTATAATTCAAAGGCTGTGAAGACTGTGATCCGGAGAAAAAATAAACCAATGAGGGAACAGTAACGACAACCAAAATGATTGCAGCATATTTGAAAAAAGTGAGGGTTCGCTGTTTCTGCTTTACGTCCCGCCGGAGCGTTTCCATCATTTTATTCTGAACGCTGTTCCACTGCAACTGGTACTCGGGCGACACGGGCTGTTCTGCCGACAAACCCTTCCATTCTTCCTTTTCGCGCTGAAAATCGGACAAATGTTCTTCCTTCCTGATCCAGTTCAACAGATTTTCCTGCTCCTCATAAGAACTTTTACCCGACAGGTATTTATGAATGATCGATTTCATTGATTTATAATTTCATGAATGAGTACACCCCTTTTTAAAAAACCCTACCCTACCAATACCGAAAAACGATTGATTGATCAGAACAAAAAATTGCAAACAAGAAAAATTAAGGATAGAAGATATAAGAATTGGTCTTGGATAAAACCAAATAATCAACTCACAAATAGCGCAATAAGAATTGTCAGCATCGGGAATTTCTGCAACATTTCTTCCCTTATTTGTTCTTTGGCCTGATGAAGGTGTTTTTCAACAGCTTTTACAGAAATGCCCATTTCTGCGGCCACTTCCCTGTTCTTTTTACCTTCAATTTTAGCTTTAATGAAAACCTGCCTGCGTTTTTCGGGCAGTTTAGCAACTGAAAGGCGGATAGCCTCAATCAGTTTCTCTTCCAGCGTTTTTTCCTCCCTCCCTGTAAAATCCAACTGATACAAATGCTGCAACTCGCTTTCAGGAATAAACCCGATCCTTTGCTCCTTCTGGTCGTTTTTCTGGTCACGCAGAAAGTTGAGGCAACGATTTCTCAGCATAATAAAGAGCAAACTCTCAACTGACTGCATAGGGCTGATTGTTTCGCGTTTCTCCCACAAGCGCACATAGCACTCCTGTACCAGATCGCTGGCCGAAGCCTGGTCGTGTACAAAAAGCCGGCAATACCCTAAAAGACGGGGAAATGTTTGTTTAAACAGCATTTCATACGCAGCCGGATCGCCTTCCTTTAACTGAATGTTTAACTGTAGTTTTTCCACCAGTTGCAAAGGAATAAGAAATTTTCGTTGATTAGAATGTGGTAAAGCAGGTTTTTTCTGGAGGTCGCTTCATCCTTCTGGGTTGGCCAGGCAAGCATAAGTCAATTACTTCGTTGCCTATGCCTGAATTCCGAAAAAACGCTTTTCAGTTATCAGCTTTGTCCCAACACCGTTATGGAGAAAAAGTAAATATTAACTTGTTTTTTGGGAACCTTGATGTAAAACGGATTGTTATATCAGGAGAAGAAATGAAAATACAGGTACAGAAAATTTTAGTTTTGGTTTTATATCACAAAGTGCTGCAATATTCTCCTGATTGCAGCACTTTTTCTATTCACTCTGATTCTTTGATAAACAACACCATACAACAATACTATCTCCTTCAAAACTTCGGTATCTGCAATAAATTCAAGTTTTTTCAGTTTCCCTATTGACTTACATCGTCATTTTGAGTTAAATTTATACTCAATATTACTACCCAAAATTGAACATTCGGGTAAAAAAAACTGATGAGAAAAGATTCAATTGTACGGCAAAGCCAGGTTACTCTTTGTGAGTGACGAAGCGAAGCTGTGTAAAGTCGATGGAAAACAATTACACAAAACACCGAAAATAAATCAACAACATATCCGCTAATCCCCCGCAATGCTCGAAAGTTTAATTACATCCAAAACCAGGATCAAACTATTGCTGAAATTTTTTTTGAACAGCAGTACCAAAGGATACCTGCGCAGCCTGGAAAGTGAGTTTGGTGAATCAACGAATTCGATTCGGGTGGAGCTCAACCGTCTGGAACAATCGGGACTTTTAATTTCCTTTCTGGAAGGGAACAAAAAGCTCTTTTCGGCAAACACCAGTCACCCGCTTTTCAACGACATAAACAGCATCCTGAAAAAATTCATCGGCATCGACCGCGTGATAGAACAGGTGATCAGCCAGGTTGGAGACCTGCAGTCGGCATATCTCACAGGAGATCTGGCGACAGGAAATGATTCGAAAATTATTGATCTGGCCCTTGTAGGCGATCACCTCGACCGCTCCTACATTAACAACCTGATAACCAAAGCCGAAGAGACGATTAGCAGGAAAATCAAGTATATAGTGCTTTCCGGAGAAGAAATGAATCAGATTTTTGCCAACAAACCTGTTTTGCTGATCTGGAACAAAAACTCAGGAAATTAAAATAAAAACCAGCTTATGAACTAAAATTTTTCAACCCAGTGTTTCAACATAATTTCATAATTTTGTCTGGTGCGGCTTTCTTTTCTCCGGAAGTCGCGCCTAAAAAGAGTCAATATGATTAGAACTTCAATATCCATTATCGCAATCATTTTCCTGTGTTTAACCGGACTTTCGGGAAATGCTCAAAATCCGTCGACTGTTAATATTCAGGAACTGTCAGACCAACAGATCAAGCAGATTGTCAGCGAAATAAATGCCCGCGGCCTGAGTATGGATGAAGCGGTAGCGCTGGGACGGGCTAAAGGCATGACGTCGTTACAGATTGACGATTTGAGAAACAGGATAATGAACCTGGAAACGCAAAAAAATCTGACGCCTGCAAATGCTCAATCAACTGAAAATAAAAAAGTTGATGCATCAGAGGAAAATATTCTGTCAGAAAAAACACAGATTGTTCCAACAAAAGCCAATCAACGAATCTACGGATTTCAGTTGTTTAACAGCGAAAAATTGTCTTTTGAACCTTCGGTAAACATTCCTGCACCTCAAAATTACGTACTTGGTTTGGGAGACGAACTGCTTATTACGGTTTGGGGTGCAAGCCAGCAAACATATCAGCTTCAGATTGAATCAAATGGTGCCATCACGATTCCCGAAGTTGGTCCCGTTTATGTATTGGGAACCGAGTTTTCGAAAGCCAAAGATTTAATCAGGGAAAGGCTTACCAGTATCTACCAGGGAATGGACGGTTCGTCGCCAAATACATTTGCCGATGTAAGCATCAGCAATATCCGCTCAATTAAAGTGAATGTGATCGGCGAGGCAATTGCACCGGGAACCTACACCCTTCCGGCAACTGCTTCGGCATTCAATGCGCTTTATTTGTCGGGTGGACCAAATGAAAACGGCTCATTCCGTAACATAGAAATTATCCGGGACGACAAAGTGATCCGCCACATCGACGTCTACGATTACCTGATCAATGCGAAGACGGAAGCCAACATACAACTTCGCGAACAGGACATCATTTATATACCCACTTACAAAAAAAGGGTTGAAATTGCGGGCAGCTTTAAACGCAACGGTTTATTTGAACTGAACGACAAAGACCGGCTTTCTGATGTGATTAAATATGCAGGCGGTTTTACCGACCAGGCTTTCAAATCGCAACTTTCCCTTGTTCGGATTGCCGACGATCAGAAAAAGGTAATTGATATCAACCGATCGATTTTCGAAAGTTTTGTCCCCGATAACGGAGATGTATACACAGCTTCAGATATTATCGACAGATATGAGAACAGGGTAAGTGTGACGGGTGCTGTTTTCCGTCCGGGAAATTACGAACTGACCGAAGGGATGACACTCTCCATGCTCCTGAAAAAGGCACAGGGTGTAAAAGAAAATTATTACAGTTCGCGCGGATTGATTGTAAGGCTTCAAAATAACCTGAGCCCCAAAACAGTGCCTTTCGATGTCGATAAAATTTTGAGCGGGGAAACCGACATTCCGCTTCAGCGCGAAGACCAGGTAATTATACAGGATATATTCAGTATGAAGCAGAATCCGGTTATAAAAATCCTTGGCGAAGTAAGGTTGCCCGGTGAATACCCTTTTGCCGACAACATGACACTGAAAGATTTGATATTCAGCGCAGGCGGTTTTACCGAAGCGGCGAGCGAGTCGTTCATAGAACTGGCACGACGCCGAACACACACAGAATCGGAACAGTTAAGCGAAGAAATCGTCAAACTATACCATTTCAATATCGATCGTCTTTTGGCAATTGACAATCAGGCTGACACATTTCACCTTCAACCATTCGACTATATCTATGTCAGGAAAGCGCCATCCTATCACATTCAGCGAACTGTTTTTGTTTCCGGAGAAGTTCGTTATCCGGGTGTTTACAGCATAGGCTCGAAAAAAGAAAGGGTTTCAGACATCATCAAACGGGCTGGTGGATTAACTTCGGAAGCATTTGTAAAAGGTGCGCGCATGAGGCGATATAACCCGATGCTTGCCTATACAAAAAAAACATTGGAAAATAGTTCCGGCGACAGTCTGATAAAAAAAGCAGAAGACCAGATTGCAAACGACCAGTTGGAATTAAAGCTGGAAAATATCCTGAAAAAACCAGGATCGGATTATGACTACTACCTGAAAGAAGGTGACTCGATTATTGTTCCGGAAATCTCACAAGCGATCAGAATTGCCGGTGAAGTTCAAAACCCGATCGGGATGGCTTATGAAAATGGACGAAACCTAAAATATTATGTGAATAAATCGGGCGGTTTCAGCGATAATGCCAAAAAAGGCAAGACATTTGTGATTTACAGCGACGGAACCACTAAAATATCCAGAAACTTTATCTGGCATAAATATCCAACCATCGAGCCTGGCTGCCAGATCATCGTTCCATCGAAACCAGAGAAAAAGAAAACTGATAATACGGGGAAGTGGCTGGCCATCGCATCAACGCTGACGACGATTTTGGTAGCAATCTCAAGGTTTTGACAGAATAAACGAATCAGGTAGCAACAAACAATTTCATTCCAGTTTTACAGAAAGTACAACCAATCACTCATGAGCAATCAGGACATACAAAAACAAAAAGCAAGCGTTCGCAGAGAAGACGAAATCGATTTGCTTGATTTGGCTAAAACGCTCTGGAACGGCAGAAAAACTGTATTAAAATGGATAGTAATCTTTCTGGTTGCAGGATTGCTGATCGCTTTACTTTCGCCTAAAGAATATACCTCAACCACCTCGATTGTACCCCAGACATCACAAACGGGAGACAAGCTTGGAGGACTTTCGTCACTCGCAGCAATGGCTGGTTTTAACCTGGATACCGACATGGGCGACAATGTCCTGAATCCGCTCGTTTACCCTCAAATCGTCGGTTCAACACCCTTTCAACTGGAATTGATGAACTCGAAATTCGACTTCAGTGAATCGGCTCAACCCATCAGCATTTTTGATTACTACACCACCTTGAAAAAGAATAGTACCGGAGCATTGGTTAAAAAATACACAGTCGGATTGCCAGCGCTCATTTTATCTTCACTGAAGGGAGAACCTAAAATGCCCAAGGCTTCAGGAGAGAACGGACCGCTTGCCCTGACGAAAGATCAGGAAGACGTAAGAAAATTTATCGAACAAAAAGTGACGCTCGACATCGACAATAAGCAGGGCTTCCTAACCATATCTGCGGCCTTTTCGGAACCCCTAGTTGCTGCTGAAATGGCGGAAACAGCGCAAAACCTGCTTCAGAAATACATCATTCAGTATAAAATAAAAAAGGCAACTGATCAACTTAATTTTATTGAGCAGCGTTACAAAGAGAAAAAAGAAGAATTCGAGAAAGCACAGGAGAAGCTGGCCATTTTCCGTGATCAAAATAAAAATGTAACAAGCGCCGTGGCACGGACTCAGGAAGACAGGTTGCAAAGTGAATATT
>JAEWME010000162.1 GCA_023393265.1 Bacteroidota bacterium
TTGTACATCCAGTTGGGCGATGTTGAAGTAAGCGAAAACAATAAAACCGCTGCCAAAACATATTATTTAAAAGCGCGTGAACTATCGGAAAAAAACGACACCCAGTGGTTAGGCGAAATCAATTCAAAACTTGCAAGCTTAAAATAGGAGCTTACTGAAATTTGTGCATCAAGCTTTGCTTACGCAACTGAAACAGTGCTGTTTTACATCTGAATGAAATTGACGTCATTTTCTTGCCTTCGGCCAAAAGGCAAAAAGGAATTTAGAAAACAAACAATGAGAACAATTAAACTATCTTCAGAATCAGGAAATTTCAGAAAACAAAGAAGTTTTTCGAAGATTTTGCAACCTGCCTTCCTGATATTTATTTTCCTGAACCTCGCGGTTCAAGTTCAGGCACAACGCTTTTGGCTTACTACTTATGAGTTTCCCTACGGGTCAAAAACAGGGATAACGCTCACGAAAGACAATTGCATGTTTGTTGGTTTGACAAACGGAGTAATCAAGAGCTGCGACGAAGGAAACCACTTTGACAGGGTACTCAAATCGTCACCAGTCTTCTCCATTTTTTCTACAAAAGACGGAAAGGTATTTGCGGGTGGAGTCGGTAAAATTTTTCTGACAGATTCTTCAGGACAAAACTGGGATTCCATTTCCATTAGCTCATCTTATCCGGTTATTCAGTTTGCCGAAAATTCGAAAGGAGATTTATTTGCCATTGCCTCGGGGTACAACGATGAGGAAGAAATCTTTACCGGCGATGGCGTTTTTATTTCGGAAGATAAGGGTCAGACCTGGACACAGCGTAACACCGGTCTCGGGGTTTATAAAGGCTGCCAAAAGATTGCTATCGACAAAAACGACCGGCTTTATGTAGCAAGCGCCGACGAATACATTTCGGGCAACGGAGGTTTGTTTATTTCTGATGACAACGGACAACTTTGGAAACACATCGACATAACCATCGACGGGAAAAACACAATCAACAACCATCTCGAGGTAGAAACCAATTATGGCCTCACGGTCTCGCCCGACGATAGTTTGTATTTCAGTTTTTCAGGTATTGCTGCCAATGCAGGCATTGATATTAATATCAGGAAAAGCATAAACGATATCGAGAAAAACAATTTCTGGGATGCTTTTAAAGTCTCAAATTCAAACATGTGGTGGGACGATAATTCTATTTTTAACATTCATTTTGCTGCAAACGGAGATTGGTACAGTTCTTTTCAAGGAAGTATGAATTCGGGTGCAACCTATTATTTGAGAGATGGTGCAAATTCCTGGACAAAGGTAGATTATGGTTTGGGGTTGAATGAATTCAGTATGCGAAGCGAACAACATTTTGTCGAAACTCCGGAAGGTAAAATCTTTATGGTGCAATGGATGGATGAGCGTATTTACTGGACTGATGCGAGCATTCCCACCTCGGTGGAACCGGAGCCGGGACAATCGAGTAAGCTGGTGCTTTACCCCAACCCGGTTAATCGGGGCGAAAACCTTGCGGTTCGGTCGGGGAATGAAGCAAACTACAGTATAAACATTTACGATGGACTGGGTCGGAAAATAGTTTCGACAACTGGAAACGGAAATTTAAACAACATAAAAGCTCCGCTCAATCCGGGTTTCTACTATTTGGAAGTTTCAGGTGGCTCGACCAAAGAGTCAGTCCGATTTATAGTGAACTAATTGTTTTCCGCAGAAATAGAATTGAGTATCAGAAATTGTGTCAATCCAATTTTCAGAAAATCAAGAAACGATATCAGGAGATGAACATAGAAGTACTTAAATTAGAAAAAGTAATTGGGAATGAACATGTTGTTTTGTATCCAGCGTTAATACAGGTAAATGGTAAAAACTACCTGGTTGATTGTGGATATGAAGAAACAACAGCGGAACTTGAATCTGCTTTAAAAGCTATATGTATTGATTTAAAGGACTTAACCGGGGTTATTATTACCCACGACGACCACGACCATTTGGGCGGATTTAATTTCCTGAAGCAGAAAAACAGGAAGTTAAAAGTATTTTGTGGAGAATTAGAGAAGGATTCGGTTTCAGGGCTAATTAAATCGGAACGTCTTGTTCAGGCTGAATCTTTATTTGACAGTCTTCCGGATGAGAGCAAATCGTGGGCTTCAGATTTTATAGGGCAGTTAGAAAAGGTGAAGCGATTCGATGTGGACGGAGTTTTTAAGGATGGTGATTTGTTTGAAGATGAGGTTATCGTAATTCATACTCCCGGACACACGAAAGGACATATATCGTTATTCTGCCCCGAAGAAAAGATTTTTATTGCAGGAGACGCTGTTGTTATCGAAAACGGGGCATTCAATATTGCAAATCCGGCCTTTACATTAGACATGGAACAAGCCATAAAATCAGTTGAAAAAATAATCAGCCTGTCACCCAGCAAAATTATTTGCTATCATGGAGGAATTGTAGATCAGAATATGATCGAAAACTTGGAAATCTTGATTAATAAATACAGGAGCTAAACAAAAGCTAGGGACAATAATGTCTGGATAATAAATACATTAGAGTATATTCTTTATAATATTTGACGCCTCATAAAAGATAAATAAAATGAAAATAACGTACTTAAAAGTTTATTTCTTGGTTGTTCTGATTTTATTGGGAACAATAAATTCTATTCGAGCACAAGATAAATTGACAATTGACCAACTAAAAACTGATTTTTCACTTTTCAAACAAGCTTTACGTGAAGCACACCCCGGTTTATACCGATATAATTCCAAAGGTCAGATCGACAGTTTATTTGTCCAAACGGAGGATCTGATCAATCACGAAATGACACAACAGGATTTTTACCGATTGTTGTTGCCTTTAGCAGTTCAAATTAAATGTGGACATACCAAATTCCATCCTGACAATAACTGGACGTCCAATTTCTATTTTAATATTGATAAAGTGTTTCCATGGCGACTTCATTTTGAAGGTGAAAAAGCATACGTTCTGGGCGATTACATTAATTCAGGCGATATACCAAAGGGAGCTGAGGTTGTTTCCATTCAGGGAAAGCCGATGCCAGAAATCATCAGAGAAATGCTTCCAG
>JAEWME010000171.1 GCA_023393265.1 Bacteroidota bacterium
CGGTCAGCGGCTTCGCTCTTGCCATATTTATCTTCGATGTCCTGTTTCAGGAGACGGAAAGCCAAAGCAGGCTCTGTGGTGGTTCCCGATTTCGAGATAACAGCCATCGCATATTCTATGGTTTTCAGCAATTCACGCAACTCGAAAAGATAGTCTTCGCTGATGTTTTGGCCTGCAAACAGGATAAAAGGATTCTTTCTCGTTTTCAGGTGGGCAAAACTGTCTGACAAAGCATCAACCACAGCTTTAGCTCCCAGATAAGAACCGCCAATACCAATCACCACAAAAATATCGATATTCTTTGCAACTAACTTACTGGCAGTGGCTTCAAAATCGGCCAGTTCAGCTTCAGTGATTGATGTTGGTAGCGTGGTCCAGCCCAAAAAATCATTTCCTTTCCCGGTCTTCTCAAAAAGTGCACGGTTATGTTTCTCGATCGATTCTTTGTATGAAAAAACCGAGTCTTTTGAAATAAAATCAAAAGTCTTATCAAAATTTAACGCAATTCTATCCATTGTACTTTTTATCTAAGGTTCTCAGTTAACAATCTGATTTCGATGGCGGGGGATATATTTTCGTAAAGAATGTTGAAGACAGCTTCTGCAATGGGCATGTTCACGCGGAACTCCTCATTAATTTCCTTGATTGATTTGGCTGCGTAATAACCTTCGGCAACCATGTGCATTTCCAGCTGGGCCGTACGCACCGAATACCCTTTACCGATCATTGTGCCAAAAGTGCGGTTACGCGAAAATTGCGAATAGGCCGTCACCAGCAAATCGCCAAGGTAAGCCGAGCTTTTAATATCGCGCGTAATGGGATGTACTTTATCGACAAATCGTTTGATTTCCTGAATGGCATTCGAAATGAGTACCGCCTGGAAATTGTCGCCATAGCGAAGTCCGTGTACAATTCCGGAGGCAATGGCCACCACATTCTTCAGTACTGAAGCATATTCGGTGCCATAAATATCATCGGAAACATGGGTTCGTATGTAAGGACATTCGAGCCTGAAAGCAAATGCACGCGCTTTTTTCACATCCGGACAAGCAATTGTGAGATATGAAAGCCTTTCGAGCGCCACTTCCTCTGCATGACACGGACCGGCAATCACGCCGATTCGTTCGTATGGAATATTGAAATATTGGTGCAGATATTGCCCCACGATCAGGTTATCGCCAGGTACAATGCCTTTAATAGCAGAAACAATAAATTTCTGATTCAGGTCAACTGTAAGATCCGCCATGGCTTCCTTCAGGAAAGCTGAGGGAATGGCCAGAATCACAATATCGACATCTTCAATGGCCTTGTTGATGTCGGTGAAGAAATTCAGGCGGTTCACGTCGAACTCCACCCCACGGAGATAGTTCGGATTATGCTTAAAGCGATTAAATTGCTCTATATTCTCGGGATTTCGAAAATACCAATTGATGCTCTCAACATTGTGCAAAAGGATTTTCGCCAAAGCTGTAGCCCAACTCCCACTCCCAAGGATTGCAATTTTTGAGTTTGAAAACATGTCTGTCATTTCCGGTTTAGGACAACCACTTGTTTACCTCCTCCATTGAAGGATTGGTTAAACCCAGTTTGTTTTTTTTGTTGAATCCACAAATGTCGTTAAAAAACTTCCCGATTTTAATTTCTTTCAAATCTTTAACTTTTTTTAACCCTATCTGCCGAATCACCGGAACCCACTCTGCCGGGATACCTAATTCAACAAACTTTTCGTCCGGATCAGCAGCGTCTGCCGACTTTTCAGGCTTCATCTGCGGGAAAAAAAGTACATCCTGAATTGACAAGTTGTTGGTCATAAACATGGTAAGGCGGTCGATGCCAATCCCCATTCCCGAAGTTGGCGGCATACCATATTCCAAGGCACGCAGGAAATCCTGGTCGATAAACATAGCTTCGTCGTCACCTTTTTCCGAAAGCCGCAACTGATCTTCGAAACGTTCACGCTGATCAATCGGGTCGTTCAGCTCCGAATAAGCATTGGCAAGCTCTTTCCCGTTTACCATCAACTCGAAACGTTCTGTCAATCCTTCTACTGAACGGTGTTTTTTTGTCAAAGGCGACATCTCTACCGGATAATCGATAATGAAAGTTGGCTGTATGTAATTGTGCTCACACTTTTCTCCAAAAATCTCGTCGATCAGCTTTCCTTTTCCCATCGATGGATCGGTTTCTATTCCGAGCGCCTTGCATATTTCGCGGAGTTCATCTTCTGTTTTTCCGGCAATATCATATCCGGTATGCTCTTTAATGGCTTCGTACATGGTTACCCGCTTGAACGGACGTTTGAAGTTGATGACCTTGTCGCCAAGCTGCACGTCGGTTGTTCCATGCAGGGCCAGCGCCACACGCTCGATCATCTCTTCCGTAAAATTCATCATCCATTTGTAGTCTTTGTAGGCTACATAAATTTCCATTACTGTAAATTCCGGATTGTGCGTACGGTCCATTCCTTCATTCCTGAAATCTTTGGCAAACTCGTACACACCATCAAAACCACCAACGATCAGTCTTTTGAGATATAATTCATTGGCGATACGCAGGTAAAGCGGAATATTGAGTGCATTGTGGTGCGTAATAAATGGACGTGCCGTTGCACCGCCTGGAATCGATTGCAGGATCGGTGTTTCAACTTCGAGGTAGCCCTGTTCGTTGAAAAACTGCCGCATTGTATTAATGATCTTGGTACGTTTAACGAAAGTGTCTTTCACCTGCGGGTTCACAATCAGGTCGACATAACGCTGGCGGTAGCGAAATTCAGCATCTGTAACCGCGTCAAATGTCTGTCCGTCTTTTTCTTTCACAACAGGAAGCGGGCGCAACGACTTGCTCAGCATATGCAGTTCTTTCACATGCACGGTCAACTCGCCCATCTGGGTGATAAAAGCATAACCTTTCACGCCAATGACATCGCCAATATCAAGTAGTTTTTTGAAAAGTTCGTTGTACAGGTCTTTGTTCTCATCAGGGCAAATCTCATCGCGGCTGATGTATAACTGAATTCTTCCGCCAGCATCCTGAATCTCGGCAAAAGAAGCTTTTCCCATGATCCGTCGGCTCATCAGGCGGCCAGCTAAAACTACTTCCTGAAAATTATTCAGTTCAGGCTTATAATTATTTTTTATTTCTGATGTCGATGTATTTACGGGGTATTCGGGTGCAGGATAGGGTTCGATGCCCAGATCCCTCATCTTTTGCAGGGAGTTGCGTCGGATAACTTCCTGTTCGCTTAATTCAGATATGCTCATTCCTGTGAACTATTAAAAATTTTGAAAAATTTCCGGCAAAGATAGCAAACTATTGTAGAATAAAAGACTCAGCAAAAAAGGCTTTTCGGATAGTACAGAAACAAACCTGAAGAAATAAAAACCGACCGAAACTTTACTAAAAACTTATCTACATCGCTAAGCTTTTGAGAAGGTGATCCTTATCAAATAAAAAGTGTGATTTTGTTAACAAAACGTCTCCGAACCGTATTGAATTACCTTCTATTTACTTTCCAGATGTGCGTTCATTTTTTATCTTTGAGAAATTTTTTCTCACAAAACATTGTCCCGAAAACAAGCGAATGGAGAAGGTCTGGAATATTAAAAAGGAAGGTGATCCGAATGTCATAAAACACTTGTCAGCATCGCTGAATGTGAACATGAATGTTGCCAACCTTTTGGCCCAGAGAGGAGTTACTTCGTTCGGTGATGCAAAAGCATTCTTCAGGCCCAAATTAACCGACCTGCACGACCCTTTTCTGATGAAAGATATGGATCACGCAGTGGAACGTTTGGAGCGGGCCATTGACCTTCAGGAAAAGGTATTGATTTATGGCGATTACGATGTAGATGGAACCACGTCGGTTGCCATGATGTACCAGTTCCTGCGAAGCCGTCTTAAGAACCTCGATTATTATATTCCCGACCGTTATTCGGAAGGATATGGCATCTCGAAAACCAGCATTCACTACGCTTCTGAACAAAAAATTTCGCTTGTCATTGCACTCGACTGCGGCATAAAAGCTGTTGAAAAAATTCAGATGGCCAAAGAGTTGGGTATCGACTTCATCATTTGCGATCATCACAACCCAGGCTCATCATTGCCGGAAGCGGTTGCCGTACTCGATCCCAAACGACCTGACTGCAGCTATCCGTACAAGGAGTTGTCGGGCTGCGGCGTAGGATTCAAGCTGTTACAGGCTTTCTCGAAAAGAAACAATGTTCCTTTTGCTGAACTGACGGAACTGCTCGATTTGCTGGTGGTAAGCATCGCATCCGACATTGTTCCCGTTACTGGTGAAAACCGGGTATTGGCACACTACGGACTGAAAAAACTGAATACGGCACCCAGCATCGGACTGAAAACTATCATGCAGTTTTCGGGTCTTAGTTCCGAAGAAAAATCGGTAAGCGATATCGTCTTTAAAATCGGACCACGACTCAATGCTTCAGGAAGAATTGAGCATGGCAAAAAGTCGGTAGCCATCCTGACTGCAACCAACGAACAACAGGCGCAGCTACTTGGCGACGAAATCAATTCGTATAACGAAATCCGCAAAACACTCGACCGAGACATTACGCAAGAAGCGCTCGAAATGATCCAGCGCGATCCGGAATATCAAAACCGAAACTCAACAGTTTTATATAACCGCGACTGGCATAAAGGTGTCGTAGGAATTGTAGCATCGCGCCTCACCGAACATTTTTACCGCCCGACAGTGGTACTTACCGAATCGAATGGACTGGCAACAGGCTCGGCGCGCTCCATTCGCGATTTCGATTTGTATGAAGCCATTGGCTCGTGCAGCGACCTGCTCGAATCGTACGGAGGACACATGTATGCGGCAGGGCTGACGATGAAAATTGAGAACATTTACGAATTTTCTCGTCGTTTCGAGGAGATCGTTACCAGGCAACTCAATAACCAGCCCCAAACCGAAGTGATTGAAGCCGATGCCCGTATTCAGCTTTCGGACATCACACCAAAATTTTACCGCATTTTACAGCAATTTGCTCCTTTTGGCCCTCATAATATGATGCCGGTTTTCATCACCGAGAATGTGCTCGACAGTGGTTCGAGCCGACCCGTTGGCAAAAACCTGGAACATCTGAAACTCGACCTCATCGAGCCCACCGGAACTTCGTCACAGTTTTCGGGCATCGCCTTCAATCAGGCGTCTCACTACGAAGCCATAAGCCAGGGACTACCTTTCGACATTTGCTATTCGATTGCCGAAAACGAATTCCGTGGCAAAACCAGCCTCCAGCTATACATCCGCGACATCAAGACAAGGGTTTATTAGGCTCCTGATAAATTGATCTTTGTCAGAACTTATTTTAATTCAGAAATCAGTTCATAGATTTGTTTGAGTTATCATGATCTCAAACATTAAAGGTTATACTTTCAAATTCATTGATTCATGCAACTTCAAACCAACCGTCTGCTGATCCGTCCACTCTTAAAAGACGATGCCGAAGCCGTCTTTGCTTATCGCTCCGACGCCGAGACTAATCGCTACCAAGGTTTTATTCCCGAAACAGTTGAAGATGTGCTCGACTTTTTCGAGACAAAAGTATGCCGCCTGTTTAACCGTCCGGATACATGGTACCAGTTGATAATGATTGAAAAGGAAGGACAAACACTCATTGGCGACATTGGTATTCATTTTATCGACGAAAAAGGAAAAGAAGTGGAGTTGGGCATCACCCTCAGCAAAAAACGACAAGGAAAAGGTTTTGCCACAGAAGCATTGAAAACTGTGATAGGCTTTCTTTTTTCTGAAATAAAAAAGCAGGTTATCGTTGCAAGGGTTGATCCGCAAAATCTGAATTCCATCAGGCTGCTTGAACGACTTGGATTCGACCGGAAGGAAAGTTCTACAGACGAATATTTATATACCCTTTCATCTGTAAAAACAATCGATGCCGAAGAATAAAAGCCTGCCCTCAACGCAATGCTGAAAGCAGGCTCATCTATAATAATAGTTCGGATTCGTCTAAGCTTCTTTATTCATGATTCCAAATTTATTGAAACCCCAGAATACGAGCGACAATACAACACCAACAATCGCAGCAAAAGCCATCCCTTTCAACTGAACAGAACCGATGCTGATGCTGGCACCACTCACGCCAACAACAAAAGTAACGGCACCCAGAACCATGTTACTATTTCGGGCAAAATCAACTTTTTGCTCAACAAACATACGGAAACCCTGCACTGCAATTACACCGTAAAGCAGCATTGTAATACCGCCCATCACAGCATTGGGAATGGTTGAAATAGCAGCAGAAACTTTGCCAATCAGCGAAAAAGCAATGGCCAGCAAAGCAGCGCCACGAATGATCCAAACGGAATACACGCGAGTGATGGCCATCACACCAATGTTTTCGCCATAAGTTGTATTGGGCGGAGAGCCGGCAAAACCAGATAGCACGTTGCTGATACCATCGCCAAGCAGCGAGCGGTGAAGTCCCGGCTCTTTCATCAGGTCCGACTCGGTGATTTTGCCAGTCACAATCAGGTGGCTGATGTGTTCGGCCAATACCACAATGCAGGCCGGAGCTATAATAACAATTGCATTAATATCGAAAACCGGCGTATGAAATTTGGGAAATGCAAACCATGCAGCATTTGATATAGCAGCAGTATCGACCATGCCCATGCCCAAAGCTAGCAAATAACCGGCAACAACAGCAAACAAAATCGGGATCACCTGCATAAATCCTTTGAACAGAACTGAACCGAGAATACCAACAATCAGGGTAAACATCGAAACAATCACAGTATTGGTGTCCATTACAAAAGGCTGTACCGTTTGACCAACATTGGCAGGCCATGGGGCCAGTCCGGCTTGCTGAGCAGCAACGGGAGCCAGTTCCAGACCAATGATCGCAACTACGGCAACCATCACGGCAGGCGGCATCACGATGTCGATCCATTTGATGCCCCAGAACTTAACGACGAAAGAAATCACGATGAAAAACAATCCGAAGAAAATAAACCCGGATTGTGCATGGGTAAAACCGCCATAGCTGCTAATAACCAGCATTGCGGGTGCAATAAACGCGAAACTCGATCCGAGATAAGCCGGAATGCCGCCTTTAGTTATCCAGGTGTAGATTAAAGTACCGATACCGTTCATTAGCAACGCAATTGCAGGGTCAACACCAAGCAAAATGGGTACCAGAATAGTTGCACCAAACATGGCCGTGAGGTGCTGAAAACTAAGCGGTAAGCTTTCCAGAACAGGTAGCTTCTCGTGAATTCCAATAATTCGTCGTGCCATTTGTAATTCTCCTAAAAATTTAGATGTTGTTGTTTAAAATGATTAGTTATTTTTTTGGTTTTAACCGGATGAAAATAGCAATACTTTTCGATCCGGTATTGCAGTAAAACCGGGAAACTATTCACAAAAATTGTTAGTAACTATCCACTTTAGACTGGCTTTCCAGAAGAATGATCTAGAAAAGATTCAGGCTCTTACTACACAAACTACCCGAAATTTAATCGACCCCCTTCCACCATTCGGGTGTATCTCCCATTTCATCGAGATTTACTATAGCACCTATCATCGGATGAATGATTGGCACCGAGAGGCGACCAGCCTCTTTAACAACCTGTTCAATCGGTTCGTCCCATGCGTGGTATGCCAGTGCAAATTTGGCCCAATGCACCGGCATCAGTGTTTTTGCCTTTAATTCAACTGCTTCCTGGACGGTTTGCCAGGTCATGTTATGAATGTATTTCCAGTATTGGTTATATTGGCCGCATTCGAGAAGCGCCAGATCGAACGGACCATGTTCGGCTCCAATTTTGGCAAAATGAGTATCGTAGCCGGAATCGCCGCCGATGAAGATTTTTTTCGAAGGTGTTTGCAACACAAATGAACTCCATATGGCCTGATTTCTCCTGAACCCACGCCCACTGAAATGGCGCGCTGGTGTAGCTGTAAAAACAAATCCTGAATCAGGGGAAACAGATTCGCTCCAGTCGAGTTCAACAATCTGTTCAGGAGCAAAACCCCAGCGCTCAAAGTGCGCCCCAGTTCCAAGCCCTGTGATAACCTTCGAGATACGAGGTTTCAGTTTCTCTACCGTTTCAAAATCGAGGTGGTCCCAGTGATCGTGCGAAATAACCAGGTAATCAATATCAGGCATGTCGTCAGTTGTATAAACATCGGTTCCGTCGAAACTTTTTACTGCAAATGAAAAAGGCGAAGCATTTCCGGAGAAAACCGGATCGACGAGAATTTTCTTTCCGTCGATATGCATCAGGTACGACGAATGGCCGAACCAAACCAACAGATTCTCTTCAGGATTCAGTTTTTTGAGATCATTTTTCTGAGCCGGTAATTTGTCATGTGGCCTGTTGCGCTTGCTTCGTCCGAAAAGAGCATCACGAAAAACGGCAAAGTAGTTGGCATCCTCCGACATCACCGGCGTCGGGTTTAAATTCTGAAAACTGCCATCGCTGTAATGAGCCGACCGGCTGATGCGCGCCATGCGTTCGCCTGTTGGAGAGCTTCCAAACTTCTCGCCATTCAGGATGTAGATTGTGACAACCGCCACAACCAGCAAAAGGGAAAAAATAACGTACATCACTTTTTTCATTTTTTAGTTTCCGCTTTTGCCAACATTTTCATGTCTTTCATTTCAAGAATATTTTTGCCGAAGCCAACAAGTGAAGCGTTAATCATGGCGGCTGCCAAATCTTTCAGCGGTATTACAAGCGAAGGGGCCAGCCACTTGGTCAGAACAAAAAGGCCTTTCAAGTATCGGTATGTTTTATAATAAGTTTGCGAAGGTTTTAGCGGTAAAAATGGTTCAATGCCACCTGGCCTGAAAAGATAAACTTTCCTGAAAGGGAGTTTCATTAGGTCGTTTTCAGTTTTCCCTTTCACGCGCGCCCACATGCTGCGGCCCTTCTCTGTGCTGTCGGTTCCAGCACCCGAAATGTAACAAAACGTCATATCCGGATTAAGTTTTGCCAGCGTTGTGGCAAACCCCAGGGTCAAATCGTAGGTCAGGTGCGTATATTCTGCTTCGCTCTTTCCAACCGAGGTGACGCCCAAACAAAAATAGCAGGCATTGTATCCGGCCAGTTCATTGCTGAG
>JAEWME010000173.1 GCA_023393265.1 Bacteroidota bacterium
TTGTGAACGAGTTCACATAGGGAAAGCTATTGTCCGAAGCCATTTGAAAGCCTTTCCCTAATCGCGGGGAGAGGCTTTTTTGTTGCGGTTACCTTTAAATTCAAATATATGGAAACACACTACGAAAACCTGATCTCTAAAAGTTGTAAAAACATTCCCCCGTCGTTCATCCGCGAAATACTAGCTGTGGCTGAACAGCCCGGCATGATTTCGTTTGCAGGCGGACTCCCGAATCCCACTTATTTTCCGGTTGAGCAAATGAAAATCGCTTTTGCTGAAATGATGAACTCAGGTGGAAAAGAAATTCTTCAGTATGCCGGAAGTCAGGGCTATCTGCCGCTCCGCGAGTGGATATGTGCACGGTACAATACCAGGTACGGCATGAATATTCGTCCCGAAAATATTCTCATCACCAACGGTTCGCAACAGGCACTCGACATGCTGGGCAAGCTGTTCATCAATCCGGGCGACCCGCTCCTGATGGAAAAACCCAGTTATTTAGGCGCCATCCAGGCATTTTCGGCCTATAGTCCACAATTCAGACAAGTGCAACTCAATCGCGACGGCATCGACCTCAATCAGCTCGAAGATGAGATTCTCCGGAATGGGGCCAGAATTCTGTACAGCATCCCGAATTTTCAGAATCCATCCGGAATTTCGTATTCCGCAGAAATCAGGCGTGATTTGGCCGTTTTGCTCGACTGGTACGAGATGATGCTGATTGAAGACGATCCGTACAACGAAATCAGGTTCGAGGGCGATTTTCTGCCGCCGGTTTATACACACAATCCGGAACGAACCATCTGGTGCGGATCGTTTTCGAAGATGATCTCGCCAGGCATCCGCGCGGGCTGGATTTGCGCACCAACAGGACTGATCCCGCACCTGCTTCGCATCAAGCAGGCGTCGGACCTGCACACCAACAATGTGGTACAACAACTCATTTTCCGGTTCCTTACAGACCACGATCCGGACGAACACCTCCGCAAAGTACGTGGTGTTTATAAAGCACAGAAAGATTTCATGATTGCTGCCATCAAAAGACATTTCCCGGAGGAAATCAGCTACACCAACCCGGAAGGCGGCATGTTTATCTGGGCAACGTTGCCCGGACATGTCAACACCAACACCATCGTGGACGAAGCAATTGAAAAGAAAGTAGTTTTCGTCCCCGGACGCTCCTTTTACACCAGCAACACCGGCCACAACAACATGCGGCTGAACTATTCGAATGCTCCGGAAGAAATGATTGAAGAAGGCATTAAAAGGCTTGGAGCGATATTAAAGAAGCACTGCGCGCTGGCGCCGACATCTGTCAGTATCTGATTTTCAGAAAAGGAAATGGGCAAATCCAAACGACTATCTGCCCATTTTCTTCTTTTTATAAATTGCAAAAAGCTCTTCTTCGTCCTGACCTTCTTTTATTCCGGTAGTTAAAACCGACAAAAGTAAAGGTACATCATCGTCGTCGAAACCCGATTTCACGGCCAGTGTCGACGCCAGCTTCAATTCCTCGTCGTCAACTTCGCCGTCAGCAAAAATCATCCTGACAACATCATACAACTGTTCGAAGCGTTTCGCCAGTTCATAAGGAGGAATATAGGACGATTGTTTCCCCGAAACCATCAGTTCGTCAATCTCGGGCTGTGTCAACCCAAGTCTGGCACCAAAACGATTGAGCATTTTCATTTCGGCCTCGTCGACTCGGCCGTCAGCATGGGCAATTTCAACCAGATGAATAAAATGTGCTTTATCTTGTTTGCGTTCCGAGTGATCGAAGTGATCCAGAAATTTCATTGGCATTGTTTCGGCTTTTAAGGTTTAAAATGGTAAAGAATTTACGACGGAATCAACAATCAGGACATAAAAAAAGTTGCAAAACAATCAGTCCTGCAACTTTTCCTATCCTGAAAAGCATTTTATTCTAGGTCTATTTTTTTGAATTTAGGAACCAGTGCGTGCATCACAAACCAGGCAATGATGTAGGCAGAAGCACAAATCATAAACATGATACCGTACCCAATCCGAATGTCGCCAGCCGCTTTGTAATAATCAAAAAGCATCCCGGCAGCTTTAGCAATCAGGATTCCGCCAAGGGCTCCTGCCATGCCACCAATTCCGGTAACCGAAGCAATGGCCCGTTTCGGGAACATATCGGAAACAGTTGTGAAGATATTGGCCGACCACGCCTGATGTGCCGAAGCCGCAATACCAATAATGATAACTGCAAACCACATGCTAAAATCACCCATTTTCTGTGCACCCAGCACCATCAAAGGAAACAATGCGTAAATAAACATAGCTCTTTTGCGCGCTCTGTTGGCGTCCATTCCTTTTTCCATAAAACGTTTGGGGAGCCAGCCGCCTAAGATACTTCCGAATGTTGTCATTGTGTATACCAGTGCAATCGGGATGCCTACCTGAGTTCCCGTCAGTCCATATTGTTCCTTTAGAAAAGCAGGCAGCCAGAAAAGGAAAAACCACCAGATTGGATCGGTTAATAATTTACCCAGGAAGAAAGCCCAGGTCTGGCGATAAGTCAACAGTTTCATCCAGCTAATTTTCTTCAGGTGCGAATGGTCTTCGACCACAGCCTCATCCTTATCGCTCAGGATAAATTCGTATTCAGCCTTCGAAAGCTTTCCTTTTGCCAATTTCTTCTCAGGCGTATCGTAAATAATCTGCCAGAAAACCAACCAGATCAAACCAATTGCTCCGGTGATGATAAAAGCCCATTGCCAGCCCAGCGTAACGGCTATCAACGGCACAACCATCGGGGCGATGATGGCACCAATATTAGTTCCTGAATTGAAAATACCGGTCGCAAGCGCACGCTCTTTCTTGGGGAACCACTCTGCCGTTGTTTTGATCGCAGCCGGGAAGTTACCCGCCTCCGGAACACCAAGCGCAGCACGGGCAATGCCAAAACCCAGCGGGCCTTTGGCAAAAGCATGGCCAATGGCCGCAATACTCCAGCCGAACAACGAAGCTGCATACCCGATTTTCGTCCCAAATTTATCGATCACTCCGCCAACAAGCAGCATACCACCAGCGTAGGCCAACTGAAAACAAATGACGATATCGGCATAAATCGATTCGTAATGAGCCGGATCGCTTCCGAAAAGCCCGGCCGATTCGAGGTACGGCTTTAACAAACTGATGACCTGGCGGTCGAGATAGTTGATTGTCGTCGCGAAAAATACGAGGGCGCAAATTCGCCATCTGTAATTTCCGACAGCTTTGATATAATCCATTCCAATAAGTTTAAGGTTTATAGTTAGTTATTATCTCAATTTCTGAATAAGCTCAAGCGTTTTCCTGCATTTTTCTGAAATTGCTTCAAAATTTCCTGATTCGATGACATCTTTCGGAAATAATTGTGAACCCATTCCTACACAATGCACACCCGCTTTGAACCAGCCTTCCAGGTTAGCTTCATCCGGAGAAACACCGCCCGTTGGCATGATGCTGGCCCAGGGCATCGGTCCGCGAACACCCGAAACGAAATCGGGACCGCCAACCGAAGAACCGGGAAATACTTTCACCACTTCGGCACCCAACTCGTGTGCACGGTTAATTTCGGTCACCGATCCGCAACCCGGACTCCACGCAATTTTGCGCCTGTTGCATATTTTGGCTGTCTCGTCATCAATGAGCGGCGAAACGATAAAATTAGCTCCTGATTGAATGTACAAAGCTGCTGTTGGTGCATCAATCACGGAACCCACTCCCAAAATCATTTCAGGAGCTTCCTTCGCAGCCCATTTCAACAATTCGGCAAAAACTTCGTGCGCAAAATCGCCGCGGTTGGTAAATTCGAATACGCGGACACCTCCATCATAACAGGCTTTCACCACCTGCTTGCAAATGTTGATGTCTTTATGGTAGAACACCGGGACCATACCGGTTTCCTTCATTTTTAAAGCAACTTCTATTCTGGTAAATCGTGCCATTGCATTTTTATGTTGTTGCGGGTTTCGGGTTACGAACACCGAGTTTGTATATCTTTTGGTTATTGTATGTTTGTTTTCTTAAATGGAATTTTTTAAAGTCTCAACATCCATACATTAGCAAACAAAGCGTCTTTTCACGCAACCTTCGACAAGCTCAGGCTACAAGGTGAGACTATTAGCGAGCCACCCGCCCTGAGGCATCTCCGCCCATTAGTTTTTCCACTTCGTCAACAGTTACCTGGTTGTAATCGCCATAAATGGTGTGTTTCAGGCACGAAGCAGCCACTGCAAAATTCAGCGCTTTCTGGTCGTCGCCTTTATATGTGAGTAAACCATAAATCAGCCCGCCCATAAACGAGTCGCCACTACCTACACGGTCAACAATATCGGTAATCTGGTAAGTAGGTGCCTCAAAAAGTGTCGCACCGTCCCAAAGTACGCCCGACCAACTATTATGGTTGGCATTCACCGATCCGCGCAAAGTCGTGATCACTTTTTTGCATCCCGGGAAACGGGCCATGATTTGTTTCGAAACCGATTCATAAGCTGCAGCCTCCACATGTCCGCCTGTTACATCAATACCTTCAGGCTTGATTCCCAAAACCATCTCGGCATCTTCCTCGTTGCCCAGCACGACATCAGTCCCGGCAACAAGTTCAGGCATTACTTCTCCGGCTTTTTTCCCGTATTTCCAGAGGTTTTTCCGATAGTTCAGGTCGCACGAAACAGTGATACCTCTTTCGTTGGCTGCTTTGATCGCTTCGATACAAACATTCGCAGCGCCCTGCGAGATAGCAGGCGTGATGCCGGTCCAGTGAAACCAGTTTGCCCCTTCAAAAACCTTATCCCAGTTAATCATTCCTGATTTTATTTCAGAGATGGCCGAATTAGCCCGGTCGTATATCACTTTGCTTCCGCGGCTCACGGCACCTGTTTCGAGAAAATAAATACCGATACGGTTTCCTCCATAAACGATCTGATCCACTCCCACTCCATATCGGCGAAGATCCATCACACATGCCTGTGCTATATCGTTTTGCGGCAGACGCGTAACAAAATCAACCGGAATGCCAAAATTGGCGAGCGACACAGCAACATTGGCCTCACCACCGCCGAAGGTGGCCGAAAAGCTGTTGGTTTGCGTAAACCTTAAATAGCCGGGTGTTGCCAGCCGAAGCATAATTTCGCCAAAAGTTACTACTTTCATATAAGCATATCTATTTATTAATCAATTCTATTTAAAAAAATTACTCCTGAAAACTGAAATAATTTCTCGCATTATTAAAGCAAATATTTTCAACCATTTGCCCGAGCAAATCCATGTCGGCCGGAAGCTCCCCGTTTTCCACATCGTTCCCGATTAAATTGCAAAGCGTCCTCCTGAAATACTCGTGACGAGTGTAGGAAAGGAAACTTCTGGAATCCGTCAGCATACCCACAAAACGGCTGAGCAACCCGAGATTCGAAAGGGCGTTGATTTGCTTTTCCATGCCATCTTTCTGATCAAGGAACCACCATCCGGAGCCATACTGGATTTTGCCTGGAACACTGCCATCCTGAAAATTTCCAATCATCGTAGCATACAACTCATTATCGCGCGGATTGATATTATACAGAATGGTTTTTGTCAGCTTCTCTGCTGCATCCAGCCTGTCAAGAAACTTCGACAACGGCTCAGCAACAGGTTTGTCGCCGATCGAATCAAAGCCAATATCGGCACCAACTTTTGCAAACATCCTCGAATTATTGTTTCTCAACGGACCAATATGAAACTGCTGCGTCCATCCACGGACATAATCCATCCGCCCAAATTCATACAACATGCACGATTTAAATTTCAGGATTTCTCTGGTTGTCAACCTGTAACCAGCCCTTACTTTGATAAAACAGGCATCGATTTCTTCTGCCGCATAATCTTCGGCATAAGCCGTTTCAATACCATGATCGGATAACCGGCATCCGTTTTCATGAAAATACTGGTGCCTTTTATTCAGGGCAACCATCAAGTCATCAAAAGTTTTAATCTCCATCCCAACAACGCCTGCCAGTTGATTGATATACTGGTTATACGATATTGGAGACTCAACCATCATGGACTTATCGGGACGCCATGCCGGTAAAACTGCCACTTCAAATCCTGAAGCCTTGATCTGTTGGTGATATTCGAGCGAATCGACCGGATCGTCGGTGGTTCAAATGGTGTGAACTTTAGCTTTCCTGATGATATTTCGGCAACTGTATTCCGGCGTATTCAGCAAGGCGTTGCAGGCATCGAATATCTCGCGGGCATTTTGAGGCCCAAGAATCTCGTTGATCCCAAAGAAACGCCGCAATTCGAGGTGCGTCCAGTGAAACAGTGGATTCCGAAGCGTATAAGGAATGGTTTCTGCCCATTTCTCAAATTTTTCCCAGTCGGATGCATCGCCGGTAATGTATTTTTCATCAATTCCATTGGTGCGCATGGCACGCCATTTATAATGGTCGCCGGCCAGCCATATTTCAGTCATGTTGCTGAAGCGGCGATCTTCGGCAATATCTTTGGGATTGAGGTGACAATGGTAATCAAAAATGGGCATCAGAGCTGCATGTTCGTGGTATAACTTCTGAGCAGTTTGGGTTTGCAGCAAAAAGTTATCGTCCATAAAAGGCTTCATATTTTTTATTTACAGGTTTGCACTTTGTTTATCAAGTGCCTAAAATGAGCTAAAATCCGGAGTGCCCAAAGTTGTTTTCACTTCAGGCATTTTAGCGCACTCCAGACACTTCGAACTTTTTATAAATTAAACAACCATTTCAAATGACGTTCATATATATTCTCTTCAACACACGAACCTATCAGAGCTGCATTTTCTTCAAGCAGGTCGATATAGTCTTTTCCCATTTCAGCGGCTATTTTGTATCCCACATGAATTAACTGGCGAAAATTAGGGTTGTAATCCGGCTGCCCGGGAATATGACGCAAGGTATTTGCAAACTTTTCCCCGCTCCAGCCACTTATTTCTTCGGCTGTCGGTAACTTTTCCCCATCGATGTCAATCACATCACGATAAGGAGCACAAAGCTCTTCTTCTCGTCGCAACGCTTCAGTATAAATAAATTTGGCAGCGTCGAGGGCCTTGCCTTCTGCCAGCGCCAAACCAATTACTTCTTCGAGCCAGGTTGTTCCTGCTGTTTTCACATGCAGGCCCGCACCATATTTCCTGATAATTTTTCCCATGATCGGGTAAATTGAGAATTTATCGCTCCCTGAATGAATGCTTAACTTCAGCTCCGTTGGAAGCCCGAATTCCTTCACGGCAAAATCCAACACCAAAATGTCTTCCTCAAATTCCTGAGCAAAAACATCCACACTACCCTCGTAGTCAACACCTTTATTGAAACGACCGGTAAATTTCGGAGCAATTGTTTGCACCGGAACGCCTTTATCTGCCAGCATTTTCAGGATAAAAAGCAACTCAACCGGAGTCTGCGGGTCTTCAACTTCATCCATTGAAACCTCGGTGATGAAATTACCTTTGCCCTTCTTTTCGCACAGGTAACGATATATTTCGGAAGCCTGACCGGCAGCAACCAGAAATTTACCAGCAATTTGCCTGAGCAGGCTTTCGCTAACTTCAAGCGGACGATCCATTCCCTGAATAGCGAGCTTTCCGACATATCCGGCACAAGAGTCAACAAATTTATCCACCTCATCCTCCGGGCATTCTTTACCGATGAACGAAGCGACATCGAGCGTGAAAAAGTCGGAGGCATCGACAAAAGGTTCAACTGTCGATAAATTGATATGATCGGCATCAACGAAATAGGGATGCGAAAAACCAAGTGCAGCAACAGCAGCATCGGCTTCAGAACGAACATCAGCAGGACTGGAGTGCATGTAAGTATGCTCCCTGTTCGACTTATTCCAAACCGGAGTAATAGGCACGCCTGCCTGTTTAGCCCTCATTATAGCCCGAAGCTGGGCCTGTCCCTGGTGCGAAAATCGATCGCCTATCCCAAAACTATACTTTTCTATATTCATCGGACAAAGTATTTTAGCAAGATCTTAAAATTCCGTGTACGGACACGAAAATAGGGACATTCTCCATCTTCTGCAACGCGCAGGAACAAAAAAAGACCAAATGTGTTTTAAAATAGTTTTTCCGTGTACGAACACGACATTTTAAAAAATTAACTAGTTTTGTAGCGATCTCTCGATTTTTAACTTTAAAAAGCACTGTCATCAAAGCAATTAATCGCACCAGGATTAAAGACATTGCACAAAAAGCCGGCGTTTCAATTGGAACCGTCGACCGTGTGATTCACAACCGTGGAGAAGTGTCGAAATCGACCCGCGAAAAAATTCTCCGTATCATTGAGGAAATGGACTATCAACCCAACATACTGGCCAGCACACTGGCGTCAAAAAAAACGTTTGCTTTTGCAGTGCTCATTCCTGAACCTACATCATCCGAGGCATACTGGAATAAACCAATGACAGGTATCAGGAAAGCATTCCAGGAGATTCAGCAATATGGCATCAACATTGACGTGCATCTTTTCAGGCAATCAGATCCGGCCACTTTCAAAAAGGAAACAGACCTGATACTCGCCAACCTGCCCGATGGCGTGGTGCTCGCCCCTTTCTTCTCGCGCGAAGCCAAGGCATTTATCGCTGCGCTGAAGGAAAATTCAGTCCCGTATGTTTTTATTGATTCGAACCTGAAAGACTGCGACAAACTGAGCTATGTCGGACAAGATTCATTTCAGTCGGGAACACTGGCAGCACGCCTGCTTGACTATATGATTCCGTCAGATTCGGATGTTTTGGTGCTCCATTTTGCCAAACAACTCGACAACCTCAACCATCTGGCTCAACGGGAGAAGGGCTTTTACGAATATTTCAGGAATACCTATGGACCAAACGCACGAAACCTGATAACAATGGAAATTGCCGATCCGGCAACAACAGAAGCCCAGGCTGAAATCGCAGAAATACTGAATATCAATCCAAAGATCAAAGGAATTTTTGTGACCAATTCGCAGGTATATCTTGTAGGACGATTGCTCGAAAAAAGCGGAAACCAAATACGGGTAATCGGGCACGACCTGATTCGCGAAAACATCGACTTCCTTAAAAAGGGAATCGTCGACTTTTTGATTTGCCAGCGACCGGAAGAACAGGGATACCGTTCGGTTATTTCCCTTTTCGAAAACCTTGTGATGAAAAAGGAAGTGGCTCCTGAAAATTATATGTCCATTGATATCATTACCAAAGAAAACGTTGATTATTACAAATAAAACAAAATGAAAACTATAGATTTTAGTGACCTGAACGGAAAAGTGTGTGTTATCACAGGTGGCGCCGGAGTGATCGGAAGCGCGCTGGTGAAAGGAATGGCATCGGTGGGCGTGAAAATTGCCATCGCCGACATCAATAAAGAAGTGGCAGAAAAAGTTGCTGCCGAAATTTCGGCTGAATTTAAGGCCTCAGTCATTGGTGTTGAAGCCAATGTACTGGATAAAGAATCGCTTGAAAAAGCTAAAATTGAAGTAAACGAAAAGCTCGGTCCGATTGATATTCTGATTAACGGCGCCGGCGGAAATCACCCCACGGCCACGACCAAAGTGGAACAGATGGACGAAAACAGTCTCGATCATCTGGACGAAACCTTCTACGGACTGGCAATGGAAGGCTTCGATAAAGTTTTTGCCCTGAATTTTAAAGGCACGTTGCTTCCAACAATGGTTTTCACCACCGACATGCTGAAAAACAAAAAAGGCGTGGTGTTGAATATTTCGTCGATGAATTCATACAAACCATTGACTAAAATTCCGGCTTATTCTGCCGCCAAAGCATCGATCAATAATTTCACCGAATGGCTGGCTGTTCATTTAGCCAAAGTTGGCATCAGGGTTAATGCTATTGCGCCCGGATTTTTCATCACCGACCAAAATCGCTTTTTAGTCCTGAATCAGGAAACCGGAGGATTCTCTCCCCGCGGGCAGAAAATTATGAACAACACCCCAATGGGAAAATTTGGCGAGCCAGAAGATTTGCAGGGAACTACCCTATTCCTGCTCTCCGATGTATCGTCATTTGTCACCGGAATCGTCATCCCCGTTGACGGCGGCTATAGCGCATTTGGAGGAGTCTAAACGAGTTGCAGGTTCCGGGTTCCGGGTTTCTTGATACTTGAATCTTGAATCTTGAATCTTGAATCTTGATACTTGATACTTGATACTTGTATCTAAAGTCTATTGTCGAATATCTTAAATCTAAAATATGACCATCGAGTTAAAACAAAACTATAAATATTCCCTGTTGGTTCCTACCAGCATGGGTGTTCGCATTACGCCGGTTAACGGACAGCCGGTTCACAGCAGTTCGCTGTTCGAAATGCAGGCTACAAGCGCCGAAACCAACGTTGCCAGCATCGCTTCGTATCTGGGCCTTCCGGTAAAAGTGCTCACTACATTTGTGAAAGGCAGCCCGATTGCCCAATTCATTAAGAGCAACCTAAAGGCCCGCCACATGGACTACGAAGGCCCGGAGGTTCCTCAGGGCGATCCATGGGGCTACCGCCACCAATTCAACATTGCCGACAGTGGTTTCGGAACCCGCGGACCACGCGTACAAAACGACCGTGCAGGCGAAGTAGGCCGCACGCTTAACGTAAAAGATTTTGACCTCGACCGCATTTTCGGTCAGGAGGGCGTGCAAATTGTTCATCTTTCAGGATTGATTGGCGCGCTATCGCCTGAAACCAGCACGTTTTGCCTCGAAATTGCCCGGGCTGCAAAAAAATACGGCACCCGAATCGCTTTCGACCTGAATTACCGCGCATCATTCTGGAAAGGCCGAGAAACCGAACTTCGGGCAAATTTTACAGAAATCGCTTCAGCAGCCGACATCCTGATTGGTAATGAAGAAGATTTTCAATTATGCCTGGGTATCGAAGGTCCGGAAGCTGGAGGAAAAGGTATTGAAGCTGAAATTGAAGGCTTCAAAGGAATGATTGCCCGCGTAAAAGCTGCTTTCCCTAATGCCTCGATTTTTGCCACCACGCTACGGCAGGTAATCAGCGCCAACGAGCACCTTTGGGGCGCCATCATGCTCGAAGGCGAAAACTGGCACGTGATAGAGCCACGCAAAATTGGCGTACTCGACCGCATTGGCGGAGGCGACGGTTTTGTTGGTGGTCTGCTTTATGGAATCCTGAAAGGATGGGACCCCGAGAAATGGCCGCAATTTGGCTGGGCAACCGGCGCACTTGCCACCACCTTCCTCACCGACTATGCCCAACCGGCCGATGAAGACATGGTTTGGAGCATCTGGGGCGGAAACGCAAGGGTGAAACGATAAGCAATTTAATATTTGACAATTTACCATTTCATGAACGCCGAGGACTTAAAGAAACGACTTAAAATATTTGCACTAAGAATAATAAAAACTATCTGAAAGTTTGCCAAATAACATTACCGGAAACACTATCGGAAAGCAAATTATTCGCTCGGGAACATCTCCGGGAGCAAATTACAGGGCTGCTTGTTTGGGGAAATCGGACAAAGATTTTCTGAATAAGTTGAAAATGGTTGAAGAAGAACTGGATGAAACCCTTTATTGGCTTGAACTTATTGTGGAATCTGGTCTGCTAAAGGCAAGTCTGCTTGACGACCTAATGCAAGAAAACAAGGAGTTATTCAAAATCATTGTTAGTTCAATTAATACTATGAAAAAGAAGATCAACACCGGAAAGAATGATTCTAAAAGCAAATCGTAAATTGTAAATCATTAAATTGTATATCTATGTTGTACTACGAAATAGGATCAACAGAAATAGAACTTTCTGCTGAAGATTTAAAAAAAGGCCTGTTTGAGGCGTTCGAAAAACTCGGAGCCAAAAAGAAAGTGTTGGCCATTCCTCCGGATTATACCCGTTTACCGAGCCGTTCAGGAGAACTGACTGAAATGGCCTGGAACTTTTATGGCGATGCACTGACGGATGTACTCCCGGCTTTGGGAACTCACACGCCAATGACCGACAAGCAAATTGCCCACATGTTTGGCTCGATGCCTGCATCGCTCATTCGCGAACACGATTGGCGAAACGATGTGGTAACTGTTGGAACCATTCCGGCGGAATACGTGAAAGAAGTTTCGAAAGGAGCAGTAGAGTTTCCATGGCCGGCGCAGGTGAACAAGCTTTTGCTTGATGGTCATTTCGACCTGATTTTGTCCATTGGGCAGGTGGTACCACACGAAGTGGTTGGAATGGCAAATTACAATAAAAATATTTTCGTCGGAACCGGTGGCGTGGAAGGCATCAACAAAAGTCATTTTGTGGGCGCCGCTTACGGAATGGAAAAAATGATGGGCCACGCCGATACGCCTGTTCGGAAGCTGTTTAACTATGCTTCGGAAAATTTCACGAACCATTTGCCCATTGTTTATGTGCAAACCGTGGTAGGGCTCGACAAAACCGACGGCAAGATTAAAACCCGTGGTTTATTCATCGGCGACGACTTTGAAGTGTTCGATAAAGCAGCCAGACTGGCGCTGCTCGTCAATTTCGAGATGCTCGACAAGCCGCTGAAAAAAGTGGTGGTTTATCTCGATCCGACCGAATTTAAAAGTACATGGCTGGGTAATAAATCAATTTACCGCACCCGAATGGCTATTGACAACAACGGCGAGTTGATTGTTATTGCCCCAGCATTAAAAGAGTTCGGCGAAGACAAGGAAATCGACCGGCTGATCCGCAAATATGGTTACTTCGGAACACCTGCAACGCTGAAGGCCTGTGACGAAAACGAGGAACTGCGTAATAATCTGAGCGCGGCAGCTCACCTCATTCACGGTTCTTCCGAAGGTCGTTTCAGCATCACGTATTGCCCCGGGAAAGGTCCGGAGAACCTGACTCAGGCTGAGATTGAAAGTGTAGGCTTCAGGTATGCCGACATTGACGCAATAACTGCCCAATACAATCCGGCGAAACTAAAAGACGGCTATAATATCCTGCCCAACGGCGAAGAAATTTTCTATATTTCGAACCCGGCCCTGGGCTTGTGGGCGTTTAAGGACCGATTCAACTATTGATTAAAGATCGGTTGAAGATTAACGATTGCAGATTAGGAAGAATCGTTAATCAGAAATCATTAATTATTAATCGTTAATCCAATCAGGATGGATAAAATTAAGGAAATAAACTGGGGAATTATTGGCTGCGGAAATGTAACCGAACTGAAGAGTGGTCCGGCTTTTAACAAAACAGAACATTCGCATTTGGTTGCTGTGATGCGCCGGAACGCAGCTTTGGCAGAAGATTACGCCAAACGCCACGGTGTACCGCGGTGGTATTCCGACGCCGATCAGTTAATCGCCGACCCGGAAGTAAATGCAATTTATATTGCCACGCCGCCCGACACCCATGCCACGTATGCTATTGCCGCCATGAAAGCAGGGAAACCGGTTTATGTAGAAAAACCGATGGCCCGAAATTACCAGGAATGCAAAGAGATGATCCGTGTGTCAGAAGAAACTGGCATGCCATTGTATGTTGCCTATTACCGGCGAACGCTTCCGGCTTTCCTGAAAGTAAAAGAACTTGTAGACGACGGAATAATCGGACAATTGCTCACCGTACACGTTCAGTTGCACAAAACGGCATGGGAAAAAGAATTGCCGCCCGGAAAACATTCTTGGCATGTCAATCCTGAAATTGCAGGTGCCGGTCATTTTTTTGATTTGGCCTCGCACCAGTTGGATTACCTCGATTTTCTGTTTGGCCCGATTGTAAATGTGCACGGAATTGCGGCAAACCAGGCCGGCTACTATCAGGCTGAAGACACCGTGACCGGTATATTTCTTTTCGGAAATGGCGTAATTGGCACAGGAAGCTGGTGCTTTGTGGCCGACGAATCGTCGGTTGCCGACTACATCGAAATTACCGGAACTTCAGGAAAAATTACATTTCCATGCTTCGCACCCGGCGACGTAAAACTTACGAAGGCCAATGGAACGATCAATTTTAGTTTCCGGAATCCGGAGAATATTTCGCACAACCTCATTCGTAATGTGGTTAAAGCCCTTCGCGGAGAAGAAGATGGTGTCAGCACCGGAAAAAGTGCCGCCCGAACCAGTGCAGTTCTGGATGAAATGGTTAAAAATTACTATTCTTCCGGAAAGGAAGATTCTAAACGTATAAAAGGCAGTTGCCGAATGATTTGACCGAAATATGAAAATAATAATCGACGATAAAATTCCATACATCCGCGGTGCGTTCGAAAGCATGGCCGAAGTGATTTATCTTCCAGGATCGAAAACGACGCCGGAAGTGGTGAAGGATGCCGACGCCATCGTCACGCGCACACGAACCATCTGCGACGAAAAGCTGCTGGTCGGTTCATCGGTAAAATTCATTGCTACTGCAACTATCGGCTTTGATCATATAGATACCGATTACTGCGATATGGCAGGTATCAAATGGACCAACGCACCAGGCTGTAACAGCAAGTCGGTAGAGCAATACATCGCATCGGCGCTAATGGTTTTGGCTGAGCGAAAAAACTGGAACATGAACGAGATGACCATTGGAGTGGTTGGTGTTGGAAATGTTGGAAGTAAAATAGCCCGCATCAGTGAATTGTTGGGCATGAAAGTACTCCTGAACGACCCGCCGCGCGAGCGCGCAGAAGATTCCGGCTCATTTGTAAGCCTAAAAAAAGTAATGCAGGAAGCCGACATTATTACGCTGCATGTTCCGCTGAGCATGAAAGGCGAAGACGCAACGTTCCATTTGGGCAACGATGAGTTCTTTTCAGGATTGAAAAAGAAGCCAGTTCTGATTAATTCGTGCCGTGGCGAAGTGGTGGAAACCAATGCCGTGAAATTGGCATTAAAAAGCGGGCAAATCTCTGCTTTCGTATGCGACTGCTGGGAAAACGAACCGAACATCGATTTGGAACTGCTCGGCATGACCGAAATTGCCACACCACACATCGCGGGATATTCAAAAGATGGAAAAGCTACCGGAACACGGATGAGCGTTCAGTCCATCAGCAAATTCTTTAGTTTAGGAATCGACGACTGGCAGCCCTCAGGAGTGGAACTTCCGGAGCAGCCTGTTCTTGAGTTGGATGGCAGCGGAATAAACGAACAGAAAATCGTAGCAAAAGCCATTTTGCATACCTACGACATCCGGACAGACGATGCAGCTTTCAGGACAAATACCGGTAAATTTGAACAATTGCGCGGTGATTATCCAACAAGAAGGGAGTTCCCGGCGTTTACAATTGTTCCTGAAAATATTGAAGAAAAAACGCTAGAACTATTAAAAAATTTGGGATTCAATGTAAAAGATTAACCGCAGAAAAAACAGAGAATAAAACAGAGTAAAAAATCTCTGC
>JAEWME010000076.1 GCA_023393265.1 Bacteroidota bacterium
TCGCCATTGGGTGCAATAAGTCCGGTTGCCAGAAAACTATCATACTGCCAGGCATCTTCGTCCGGAAAATCCATTTCTTTCATTCCGGCTGCCTTTCTGAAACCAAAGATACCCGATTGTCCCCCGGTGCCAAATCCCTGTTTAAAAAAATGGTCAGCTTCCACCACATAACCTTCGCCCAGCGGACTGAACCATAGCGGCGCAGTTTTCATCCCGCTTATTTCAGCACCGATGGAGATGGTGTTCGAATGCGTCCGCAAATCGACCATCACAAAACCATCTTCAACTTCGTAAATAATTCGCTTGCCTTTGGGCGAATCGCCCATAAAAGTGTTCCGGATAAATATGCTTTGTCCATTAATCGACGGACGGCAGTTAATCAGGCGAATTGACCCTGCATAAATATCGAAAGTTCCATCTTCGTGTAGAATCCACTCAGGCTTTCCCAACGAAAAACGGGTTTTGTCGCTGTTTCTGGCAGAAGTAATTGCCTGCGTTAACCCTGGCAGGGAAACGGCTGCGGCACCCAAACCGGCACCTAGCATTTTGATAAAAGTTCTTCTTTCAAAAGATTCAACGGGCATATCTCTTGTTAGGTTAAGAAAGGAAAGCCTAAATTAACATCTTTAGAAATACCTTGTCCAAAATAATCAGTTTATTCAAATAAAATTTTGGTATTCTACCCGAATCAAAATGTTTTCAGGGAATTAAACATTCGCCTTGCTCGTCAAAATTTCTGGATAAGAAAAAGCTAAACAGAAGAATTGCGAATTTCCAGCACTTCTTCGATTGTTTTGGGTTTGGCTTTACCCAATCTTCTGAAACCACTTTCGGTAATTAAAAAATCTTCCTCATTCCGAACACCGCCAAAATTCCTGAACTTTTCAATTTCCGTCCAGTTAAGAAAATCGTCGAACCGGTGTTCCGCCTGCCATATATCGATGAGCTGCGGAATGAAATAAATTCCTGGCTCGATGGTAAGTACATGGCCGGGCACCAGTGTTTTGGCCAGCCGAAGCGATTTCAGACCAAACTGTGTACTTTTCGGTTCGCCATCGTAGCCAACCCATATTTCTCCCAAATCTTCCATATCGTGTACATCGAGCCCCAGCATGTGTCCGGTTCCGCATGGGAAAAACAGCGCATGAGCACCTTCAGCTACCGCCTCATCAACATCGCCTTTCATTAGCCCCATCTCTTTCATCGATGAAGCAATCGATCGACAGGCAGCCAGGTGAACATCCTTAAATTTTATACCAGGAGACAGACATGCCGTCGCTGCGCCAAATGCCTCCAGGCTTGCCTGATAAATTTCCTGCTGACCGGAAGAAAATTCTTTGCCAACCGGGAATGTACTCGAAAGATCGCCAGCATAATGCAGCGGGGACTCAGCTCCGGCATCAAGCAAAAAAAGGTCACCATCCTTTAACACATTTTGATGGCTGTGATTGTGTAACGTTTGACCGTTAATGGTTGCGATAATCGGGAACGAAATATTACAGTTTTGTGCCATTGCCGTTTCGTGAACCTTTGCAGCAACTTGTGCCTCAGTCATTCCGGGCCGAGCCATTTTCATGGCTGCAACATGCATATCAACAGAAAGATCAACCGCTTTTTCAATTTCTGCAATCTCTTCAACCGACTTAATCTCCCGTTGACTAATTACCGTTTTCACCAGGTTCGACGAAGCATTGAGGTTAACCTGATCGGGGCGAATATTAAGGAACCGCAACAACTTTATCTTGTTTTCGGGCCGATAGGGCGGTAAAAAATGAATTTCTTTTCGTGATGCCTGCGCTTCTTTCAGCAAGGTATAAAGTTTCACCGTTGGTTGAGTCTCGCTAACTCCTGCCTGAAGCGCCTTCTCTGCTATCGTAGGTTGTGGCCCTGTCCAAACAATGTCATCGATTGTATAATCGTCTCCGAAAATAATCTCACGCTGGTTATCGACATCAATAACTGCAGCAAGCGACGGAAAATCAAGTCCAAAATAATATAGAAAAGAACTGTGCTGCCTGAAATGATAAGGATTATCGGTATAGTTCATCGGGCTTTCGTCGTTGCCCCAAAAAAGAATCAGGCCTGAACCTACTTTTTCTGAAAGCACTTTTCTTCGCTGAACATATACATTCGGTTTAAACATGATTTTCCGGTGTAGTTTAGGAGCGCTAAATTATAAATATGATTGTAACAATCCATTAAAAAGCCTTTACATTAGCCATTCCTGAAACAATATTATGGAATATGGCAACGAATTATTTTATCTAATGACTAAAGCAGAAGCAATTATATATCCAGAATCTTTAAATCATATTTGAAACATTTCAAGTCTTCAGAATAACTAGTCCTGATTGTTCCATTTCTGAATACTGGTATAAAAGTAAACAATGCTTTAGCTTTAGTTACGGGCATAAAAAAAGCTCCGGTATTTCTACCGAAGCTTTTGTAGTAGCGGGGACACGACTCGAACGTGCGGCCTTTGGGTTATGAGCCCAACGAGCTACCAACTGCTCCACCCCGC
>JAEWME010000090.1 GCA_023393265.1 Bacteroidota bacterium
GCAAATTTCCTGGCCTGCCGTCTTTCATTTTATCGATAACGAATTTGCGCGCAACCGACAACTGGTTCTTAATAAACTGCTCGCTCAAACCGAGCTTTGCGGCAATCTCGGTATTTTTCAACTCCTGTTTGCAATGAAGAACGAAAATTTCTTTTCGTCGTGGCGGCAAAAGATCAATCACCTCGTCAAGTTTCCTGGTAAACTCCAGATAATCGAGCTGAGCTTTATTTTGGGCGTATTCCGTTGCATATTCCTGAGCAAAAATCCGGATATATTTTTCTTCCCTGCTTTTTTTCAAATATCGCTGTCGGATGTTATTCCACGCAATTGTAAACAGGTACGACTGAAACGAAGTGTCGGTTTTAAGTGAGCGTCGGTTTTCCCATATTTTCAGAAAAACTTCGCTCAGTAAATCTTCAGCATCCTCACTGTCTCGCAGGTATTTTCGCGAGAACTGATAGAGGCGGGTCCCGTATTTTTCGAAAAGTAATTTAAAGGCAAGCTGGTTTCCTTTCCTGAGTCCGGAAACCAATTCGCTATCGATATGAATGATACTTTCGTCCAAAATACAGTAATAAAAATTAACGAAACGAAGAAAAATAGTAAAACTGAAACATTTGAAAATTTACGAATAATTACTGACTGAAAATCCGGGCAACATTCATGAAAGACTAATTGTCCGGATTTTCGGAAACAGTAATTTTAAAAGTGACAACCTGACTTTTTCAATAAAATGTCCCTAAAGCGACAAGGAATTAATCCCTGGTTTTAGTTTGTACGTTTTTTCTTTCCACACAAATATGCCGGGCGTATTCTGCGGCAATTGAATTTCTATTTTCCAGGCCGTTTTCTCCTGAATATAACTAACCGCAATTTTACCATCTGCATGTGGTATTTCGCCGCTGACCTTAGTAAGGCTACCCAAATGCGGTTCTATTCTCACAGCCGAAAAACCCGGTGCATCACTGTCGATGCCTAGTACGGTGCGGTAGAATTCGATGTTCGGACTACTCGACCATGCGTGACAATCGGAGCGACTGAATGCAAGGTTTGATGTTTCGGGCCAGGTAGTGAAACCCATGTCCATGCTGTTCCTCCAGTCGCCCAGCGATTGGAGGTAGTTGTCGCCATAGCCGCCTTTCACCAAAGCCTGATTCAGGTAATACCTGAAATAAAGCGTGCATTTTGTCAGCGACTGGTCGTTTAATAAACGCTGGCAAACCGACTGAAGGTTACTTTCATCAACCAGTCCGGCAAGAATGGCCAACGAGTTGGCGTGCTGCGAGAATCGGGTTTTCTCTTTGGTATCCGAAAACAGTTTCTTCGACGAATCCCAGTACTTTTTAACAATCGTTTCTTCAAGCGACGCTGCCTTTTGTTCGAAAAGCTGGGCATAAACAGGCATTCCAATGGCTTTCTCCATCCCGGCAGCCCACTGGTAGGCCATAAGCAGTTGAATATCAACAACAGCCGAACTTCCGTCAGCACCTCTGGGTGGCGCGCCAATAAACCAGCCATCACCATCAGCCCAATCAACGAAATTCCAATACGGTAAGTCTTTCAACGAACCATCAACAGCCTGATATTTACCAAAGAATTCGAGGATGGCGCGCTCGCCGGTAAGTTTGTCCTTCACAAATTCAGGATTTGGTCTGTACATCCAGTAGTCATGCAACATACCGATGTACCATAACGAGAAGGTGGAAATGATTTGTGTGCCTTTAGTCGGATACCGGCTAAAAGTTACACCTTCGGGTAGGCGCGAGTGGTCCATCAAGGTCAGTGCATTTTGGGCCAGCCGGTCGTCGCTGCTGTTGTAATACGAAATCATGGCTTGTATGCGTGTATCGCCTATATACTGTAACTGCTCGTAAAACGGGCAATCCCAGTAGGTTTCCATGGCACAAAGGCGGGCCGTACGCCAGCCAATGCCAATCATTTGTTGTATTTCGTTGTTGCTGCTTGTGAATACTGCTTCCTGCTTAAACGGATATCCGGTGAATGTTCCGTAAATATCATCGAGCGTCAAGGGCTCATCGCCCGTTTGAACATTGAGTTGCATATACCTGAAAGTGCGCCAGTAGAGCGTTGTGTACGATTGATCTTTCTTGCCGCAGGAAATCAAACTGTCGCGGCGACCATAGAAAGTCTTTCCTTCCACATCGTTTCGGTTGCCTTTCTTTGCGCCATAAGGTGTGAATTCGTCAACCAGCGACTCGGCATACTTCAGGCCGATACGGGCATCTTTTCCGCCACTGAAATTTAAAGTCACATAAGCATTCGTCAAAACAGTTTGATCGAGGAGCAAACTTACTTTTGTTTTTGCCGGAATTGTAAATGGTGTTTGCCTGGCTGGAAACGAATCAGGCACCTTCATTCCCAAAGCTTTTCGCAAAACAGGGATGCGCTGATAAGTAAGTTCCATGGCAGGAAGCGGCGATGGCACCAACATCCATAAACCAGACAAGCTCACGTTTATCTTCAGGTATCCAGTCTCAATTTTACCTGCCAATGGCCAGGCACTGTCGTCAAAACCTGGTTTATTCCAGCCCATGATACTTTGATTCATATCGACCATTTCGCCTATTCCGGCAGCAAAAATACCGGGCAAAGCGCTGTATCCGTTGTCTCTGACACATTTCCAGGTTTCGTTGGTGTTTACCACGTCCTCTGAAGGTGAATCACCCTGCAGGATAAAACCGGTGCGAATGCTCATCTGGGCTTCAGGCCTATAATGCGATTCGTTCCACACCAGGGCCAATATGTTGTTTTTCCCGCTCACGAGGAAAGGGGCCAAATCTACCGTTTCATAATTCCAGTAATACGTGTCACCGCGGGCTGGGCCAAGTGAAACCAAGGTACCGTTGACATACAGCTTAAACCGGTTGTCGGCCGACACATGCACCTTAAACGAAGCAGGCTTTTCAGTCAAATCAATGTTTTTCCTGAAATAGAAAACACCGTACGACATTCCATCATTGTTCCGGCAAGCAATCCAATCAGCATTCCACGGGCGAACGGAAGTCTGCTTTTCCGGCGTTTGCGAATACCCAATTCCGATAAAAAACAGGTTCAAGGCGGATAAAACTGCAACAAATAAATACTTCATGATCAATTTTTCTAGAATTCATAAAATTTCCGGAGTAATACCCGACCCCATTTAAAAGCCGCACAGTTAATTCTGCCTCCGAAATGTATTCACTTTACTAATCGCATTGTGCGACAAAGTTTTAAATTATTTTACAGGCAGATGAACTGGCCACCTGCCTGCAAAATCAAATTAATTAACCATCACTTTTTTCTGCGCTTTTCCTTCGGTGCTTTGTACATTCAGAATATACAAGCCTTTGGCCAGGCCCGAAGTCTGGATGTCAACAGCGCCTTCAGCTCCATCGGCTACCAAAACCCGCACAAGGTTTCCGACAGCATTATAGAGCGAAACATTTACTTTTCCCTGGGGCAAAGCAAAAACCCTGATTCGATCGGCTCCGGTGGAAACCTTAATTTCAGGAGCAGTTTTATTAATGACTGCAGAACTTAAATCGATCGTAAGTTCGGGAAAAGTTTCGAGTTTGGTTGTTCCCGGATGAATGATGTTATCGCTGCCACCACCAAAAAAATAGTAAGTTCCGCTTTCGCAGTGTTCGGTTGGCTTAATGGCATATTCAACCTCGGTGTAAGTGTTGTGTGCAACAACAACCGACTGGCTGGTCGACATAAACTTTCCGGCAGTCCAGGCCGATTGCATATCACCCGTGTTCAGGCTATTGAAAACAATACCGGCAGATTCGGTTTCTGAACCATCGGTTACATTCGCCGTAGTAGCAAAGTCGAAAAAGGCATCGGGACCAACCGAAGTGAAAACAGCATTCGCGCCCGAAATATCAAAATCTTCGTTACCAGTATAATTCGGCGATTCAGGATTGTTCTCATACTGAAGGTGCACTGCTTCTTTGGTAGCATAAACCAGACCGGTGGTTGTAAAATTCTGGTCGGCATCGCCAAACGGATTGTCGTAGCGAACCCTCAACCGGATGGTCTGGTCTTTTGTAATGGTCACCGGCACCCGATCATCAGTCGTTGCCCAGGTTGCAGTTTTCAGATCGCCATCATCATTTCTCCAACGCCAGCCTGTTGTCTGCATGTTGGCAAATGTTTGAAACGAAATTGCTGCAAAAACAATAAAAAATAGAATTCTTTCTTTCATACCTTGTAGATTTAAATGATTAATACTAAACAACACTTTAATATTCAGCAGATTTATTTAAGAGGTTCTTTGTTTTCAAACTGAATCCGGCCGCAACAACCAGGCTGGTTACACAAACCAAAATCCATAGAAAGGGGTATTTTGTGTAAAAGGTAATCTTGTTGTTAGGCGAAACAGTTACAGTCTCCACCCAGGGTTCTTTGCTGTGCTTTATCATCGCTATTTTTCCTGAAGCCTCTATCAGGCCGGAAAAACCATTGTTGCTGTTCACGGCCAAATCTTTTCGGGTTTCAACGGCACGAAGCCTGGCAACAAAAAAGTGCTGCCTCACAGCGGGAGTTTCGCTAAACCAGCCATCGTTAGCCGGATTGACTAAAAAACCAGCTCCTTTTTCAGCCATCCGCATAGCCGATCCGGTTAGGAAAGATTCGTTACAAATCAATACACCAGCTTTGCCATTCGAGGTTTGCAGCGGTTCGGCGTTTTTCCCTTCCTGAACAATGGAGCCGTTTTCGTTGAAAAATGGGAAAAGCATTCCTGAAACAGGTTTTTCTATAAAGTCGAGTGCGGTGCATTTATCGTAGCGAACCGGATTTTTGTTTTCAGGCGCGATTGAATAAACCGAATTGAAAAGCTTATTTCCATTGTATTCGGTGTTTATACCAATCAGGTGTGTAATTTTTTTCGGGTCGGAAACTTTTCGTAACTCGCGGATAAAGTCGTCATCAGGAGCGTAAGTCCATGGAACAGCAGATTCCGACCAAAGTATGATATCGGGATTTTGTGCCGAGGCAATTTTGTTTAACTCAAGAAAGTCGCCCACAAGCCGGTTTCCGTTCTGATCGTCCCATTTCACTTCAGGAGAAATATTTTCGGAAAGAATAGCCAGTTTGAATGGCTTTTCGGAGAGTACATTCTCCGACATAAACAACATCTGAAGGCCCGCGCCCAGTCCAAGCCATACGCCGACGATGGCCACCGGAAACAATAATTTGATTTTGCCTGATCGCAAAAGAAAAGCAGAGAACAGGTAATTCACCATTACCATAATAAAAGTGAGCAGGTGGTCGCCAAAAAAGGCTGCAGATTGAATGGCGTAAAGATTTTCGGCAAGGGCGTTGCCCGAATGACAGGCAAACCACGGTAATCCATGAAGTGGCAGGTTAAGTGTAAATTCAATTAACGACCAGGCTGCAGAAACAGCCAATGCACCCAAAAACAATGAACCGGAGAAGAGTGAGCGCAAACAGCCAAGCAAAAACATAAAAATGGCCCAGTAGAGCGCGGAGAAAACTATGGATGCCAGAAAAACCAGGAACCCGAAAAAGAAACCATCACCGGTGAAAGCGATGATCCCTTTGATCATAGGGATAAACGTTACAAAGGGAATGGCCGCTCCAAAAGCAATCCCGATCCACCAAAACTCACGCAACGATTTCCGTCGAATGGCAATAAATAAAGGCACCAAACAGAACCAGGCAAGTATAAAAATCACGTGCAGCACGGCAAGCGAAAAAAGCAGGCCCGAAATGAAAGCCAAAACCCGGTAATCTGAAATGAATTTATTGCTGAAACTCATTTTATTCATGCGCATTTGTGGAAAAACGAGTGAGGAAAAGTTCAGCCTCCGGAAGATGGAGTTTTCACAAATTGGAAGAGCGGAGTAACCGCCTTTGAAAGAGAACCGCCAGACAGGGAGAAGCATATATATGCTTCTCCCTGAAGACAGTTAAAAGAATCGATTGATCTTAGAAAGTAACCTGAAGCCCCAGGTTCACAACCCTTTGATTCATATAAGCATCACCGGCAGTATTTGTCGATATTTCCGGGTCTTGCTGATATTTGCTGTAACTCGTAAAAGTGAACAGGTTGTACGCATTCACATAAATGCGGGCAGAGTTTAATTTCAGAGGCAACACTCTTTGCGGAATCTGGTAACCAACGTCAACCGTTTTCAGTCGGACGTACCAGGCATCAACCAGCCAGAAATCCGACATATAGGCAGAACTGCTGTTCACCGTTGTAGGATTGCTTGTCAGACGCGGGAAGGTTGCTGTTTCGGCAGTTTCCGGGGTCCAGCGGTCGAGGTGAATTGGCTGAAACTGACTTTTGAATGGTTCAATACCAGTACCAACAACGCTAAAACTATAATTAAACGATCCCTGGAAAAGCACATTCAGCGTGAAACCTTTGTAGAATATACCCCACGACCATCCTAATGTTGTATTTGGAAGATTCGGTTTACCAATCGGGCCACGGTCGAAATTATCAATCACACCGTCACCGTTCAGGTCGGCATACTTAAGGTCGCCCGTCTGAATTGGCACATCGCTGATAGGCGTGGCAACATTGTTGTTCAGGTTGTCGTCGTGGTTGGCTGCGATGTCCTGTTCAGAATAAAATCCGAGGAACTTATAACCGAAAGGCTGATTGATTGGGTGACCCGTTTCGGCCAGCCACGGATAAGCCTGCTCTGCTTCCGCCTTATAAATCACCTTGTTTTTAGCGAAAGAGAATACAAAACTGGTATTCAGATGTACCTCACCTACTTTGGTTTGGTAACCAATCTGACCATCAAAACCCTGGTTTTGTGTTTTAGCCACGTTACTCGGTGAAATGCCAATACCTAATACTGCAGGAATATCCTGACGGGTAACCAACTGGTCGAAGCGGTAATCGTAGAAATAGTCAATTGTCAGCGAAAGTTTATCGAAGAGGTTTGCATCAATCCCGACGTCAAATTTCCGTGCTTTTTCCCATGTTACGGCGTCGTTACCCAAACTACCTTCTTTGATAGACGGAGACGCTGAACTCCAAACAGATTCGCCAAACATATAACCGCCGCTGTTTTCGTAAACCTGTTTGTAAAGATAACGGTTGCCATAGGCCACATCAGATCCGACCAAACCGTATGAAGTCCTGATTTTCAGCAATTGCACATTCCTGATGTTATTTTTAAAGAACGGTTCTTCAGAAATAGCATAACCAAGACCAACTGCAGGGAAGAAGCCGAAGCGGTTGTCTTTTCCAAAACGATCGGTACCATTATAAGCAGCATTGAAATCGAACAGGTATTTATTCTTGAAATTGTAGTTCATTTTCGCGGTGTAACCTTCAAAGTTTTCAGGCACAGCAGCAGAAGTAAAACCATCTCTGTCGACTTTTCGGCTCTGGCGATTGTAAATCAAGCCAATGTTCACATTGTGATTCAGCAAAAAGGTCCGGCTGTAATTCAGGAAACCCTGAAGGTTAAGGTCGCGGATGAACTTTTCCTGGTTCCCTGTCACGGCGTAGCTTCCGTAGGCATAATTTCCGCGCGGATCAATCGTATAGATGTCGTTCTGCGAATCGTAATGATAAGTCGGGAAAGAGCTTCTGAACACATCGCGTTTGTTCTCTTCGATGCTCGAATAGGCAACCCTACCCGAAATATCAAGACCTTTCAGCAGAAAATCGAGCTTTTGAGAAGCCGAAAACAGAATATTCGAGTCGGTTCTCCTCGTGCGGGAATAACCGCCGTTTGCAATGCGCGCGTTGATCGTTGGTAACTTGTCGTTGGTATCGTAAGCGTAAGTGTACGTTCCGTTTGGATTCAACACAGGAGCCGAATAAGGGTGAATTTTGGAGAAATCATAAATTTCGCCTACTACGTTCTGGCCGCGTGGTTCATTGATATTACCAAACCTCGATGAAATGTCGAGCCGCAAAGTAGTGGTTTTGGTCACTTCAAAGTCGAGGTTTGTGCGGTAATTGAATCGACGATAGAAGTAGTTGTTGTTCACCTCGTTAAACGGATCGGTAAAATCCTTTACCAAACCATTTTGCGAAAAAGCGCCTCCTGAAATGAAATACCTCAGTTTTTTCGATCCACCCGAAAAGTCGAGGTTGGCATTCTGCTGAAAGGCAACTTTTTTGAAGATTTCATCATACCAGTTCACATTCGGGTGCCCGTACGGATCCTGACCGTTTTTGAACAAATTGAGGTCTTCCTGCGAAAACTTAGGTTGCAATCCGTCATTTTCGTAAGCTTCATTAACAAGCATAGCCGACTGGTAAGAGTCGAGGAATTTGGGAGTCCTGATTGGCATCTGCATACCACTTTCGAGGCGCAGGTTTACCTGTGGCTTACCTTCCTTACCACGACGGGTCTTCACCACCAAAACCCCATTGGCACCTTTAATACCGTAAATTGCAGTTGTTGAAGCATCTTTCAGGATAGAAATACTTTCAATCTCATTCACATTAATCTGAGAAAGCTGGTCGAATGAGTACTGCACATCGTCGACAATGATGAGCGGCTGATTACCGGCATCGTTGAGC
>JAEWME010000186.1 GCA_023393265.1 Bacteroidota bacterium
GTTGGTATCGAAGAAGCGCTCGCATGGCTGGCTGCCAATCCTGATTGTTTGGTAGAACTTACCGTGGTGACGGATACTTTCCTGACAGCGGCCGAGCGAAAGCAACTGGCGTCAGCTCATCCTGGAATTGTGACCATCATTCCCGAGGTGAATAATCAACAGGATTTGGCATTGGGAACCAGGAAAAATATCGATTTATCAAAAGACATGGCTACTCTTTTTTCTGATTATTTCAGGCATAGAAAGGGGCAGGACCCAAACGACGAAATTATGCAGCTTTTTACTGAATTAATGGCAGAGGAGGAGGCAGAATGATACCTGTGAAACTCACCATTCAGGGATTGTATTCCTATCAGGAAAAGCAGGTTGTCGATTTTTCGAAGCTAACTTCTGCTCATTTATTCGGCATTTTTGGTTCTGTTGGTAGCGGGAAATCAAGCATTTTGGAAGCCATCACTTTTGCCATTTACGGCGAGACCGATCGACTGAATGCTCGTGATGGCCGGAATTATAATATGATGAACCTGAAATCGTCGGACTTGCTGATTGAGTTCGACTTTGAAACCGGCAAAGAACAGACCGCTTATAAAGCTGTTGTGAAAGGTCGGCGCAACAGCAAGCGTTTTGATGACGTGAAAACACTCGATCGGACGGCCTACCGAAAGGAGCAAGGTGTTTGGGTGCCGGTGGAACCAGATACGCTGAATGAAGCGATTGGCCTGAGCTACGAAAATTTTAAGCGAACAATCATCATTCCGCAGGGCCAGTTTCAGGAGTTTTTGCAATTGGGCAACAAAGAGCGCACACAGATGATGAAGTCGCTGTTTAATCTCGAAAAGTTTGAACTGGATGGCAAAGCGGCTTCACTTGAATTAAAAAACAATGCACTGCGGCAAAATCTGGAGGGACAGTTGCAGCAATTGGGTGCCGTCGATCCTGACCAATTGATTGTTTTTCAGGAAAAAATTGAGCAACTGAAGGGGGAAATTGCTGGATTATCGCTGACCATTCAGAATTTTCAGAAGCAGGATTTGGCAATGAATAAACTGCACGATTTGTTTTGGACGAAAGAAAAATTGTCAGCAAAACTTGCTGATTTTGCCAGACTTTTACCTGAAATAGAAAATCAGGAAAAGGCGCTTACTGAGTATGAGTATTGCATTGTTCAGTTTAAAAATCTTTTTGAAACACTCGAAAGTTTTTCAGCCAGAGTGCAGTCGTTGACGAAAAGGATTACAGAAGACAACCTGAAGTATAGTGAGATGGAAGAAATCGCGCGATCGCTGGAATCTCAGTTTGCTCAGGCAAAATTGGCATTTGACTCGCGGGAACTCTTAAAGGAGCAGGCTAGCGAGCTTGAAAAAATAATTCGCCTGAAAGAAATAATTCTGAAACTCTCTGAGCAGGAAGAGCGAATCGTAAAAGGAGAAAAAGTAGTTGCTGACACGGAGAAGGAGATTGACCTTTTAAGGTTGGGAAACGAGAAAATTATAGCACAACTGAAAACGGCAAAATTGGCGATGCCGGATATGTTGGCTTTATCGGAGGCCAAAAGTTGGCACGACGCTCAGATCGGCTATATTCAGCAACTGAATACAATAAATCTGGAGACTGAAAAATGCCAGGTTGAACTGCTTGGATGCGATGAAATGGCGAATCAGATTTTAACAGATCCGTTGTTCCTCGCTTTTGCAGCTGACAAAAATCAGGAAGGTATTTCCATCTTCCTGAAGGAAAAAAGAGAGCTTTTCAAAAGTAAGCTGACTGCATTGGACAGTGAAATACAGCATTTGAAAGTGCAGCAAAAACTGGAAGAATTTGCCATTGGGTTAAACGATGGAGAGGCTTGTCCTGTCTGCGGTTCGTTGCACCATCGAAAGTTGCTGACCGGTGAGCAAGTTGCCGAAGATCTGCGCCGGGCAGAGAAAGAAAGATTTGAAACAGAACAGCAAATTAACCGGATTGTCGAATTGATGGAACGGCTTGCTGGAATAAATAATCAGTCGGTTGTGCTCCATAAGCAGCTTGCTTCCATTCAGGAACGCAAAAAGGAACTGGATTTTAAAATGGCCAATCATGCCGGGAAATTTAAGTGGGAAAAATACCGGCAGGCAGATGAGGTTCGCAAGGCTTTTGAACAGGCCGGTGCCTGGCAGAAGAATATCGATGCGCTTGAAAAACAACGGGACCAACAGGCAAGAGAATATGAGCAAAAATTACTTGCACGCGAAAAATATAGGCAGGAAATCGAAAAAATAAGGAACGATGTTGCTTCACTAAAAGGCGAAACGGGTACGCTTAAAACTCAGGTTAAGATACTCGATTTGAATGTGTATCTGAATAAAACCAAGTCGGAGTTGGAGCTTGAATTGAATGCTTTGCTGAAAAGATATACTGAAGTTGAGCTTGCCTTTAATAATGTAAATCTCAAGCTTCAGGAACAACAAAAATCGCGCGATGTGCTGAGGGGAACCATTGCCGCGAATCAACTTCAATTGGAGCAAGAGAAAGCCCATTTTGCAGCTACTGAAGAAAAGTTGAAAATGGAGTTGAACGCTTCTGATTTTGAGAGTCGTGAGACTGTTTCTGAAATACTAAAACAGCATCATGATCTGGCTGGCGAGAAGCTAAAAATATCTCAGTTCAGGCAGGATATGAGTGTTGCTCAGAAGCAAATGGAACAGCTTGTCGTGGAGATTGGCTCACAGAATTACGATGCCAATGAACACCGGAAACTGTCGGAAGATCTGGTTGCCGGTACCCAGGAGCTGAACCGGAAAAACCAGGAGATAGGCGTCGCAACCAAGGCAATTGAAGACTTACGGAAATCGCTGGAAAAACAAGCTGAACTTCGGCAAAAATTGAGCGCACTGGAACTTCGGGCCGAAAATATTAAAACCATGCGAAGCTTATTTAAGGCCAGCGGTTTTGTGAATTACGTGTCGTCGGTTTATTTGCAGAATTTGTGCAATGCCGCGAACGATCGCTTTTTTAGGTTGACTCGTCAAAAACTGAGCCTCGAAATTACGGAGGATAACAGTTTCCAGGTTCGAGATTATCTCAATGGCGGGATGGTTCGCAGCGTAAAGACACTTTCGGGCGGGCAGACTTTTCAGGCCGCTTTGTGCCTGGCACTGGCGCTTGCCGACAATATTCAGCGGATTACTGAGTCGAATCAGAATTTCTTTTTTCTCGACGAAGGTTTTGGTTCACTTGACAAAGAATCACTGTCAGTTGTTTTTGATGCGCTGAAGTCACTTAGAAAGGAAAACAGAATAGTAGGCGTTATCTCACACGTAGAAGAAATGCAGCAGGAAATTGACACTCATCTTTGGATTGAAAACAGGGCAGAGAGAGGGAGCATAATCCGGGCCAGTTGGTCCAGTTAGCTTTCCTGGGATGCGCTTTCAGTCAAGTCAACCGGAAGCTCAAAAATAAAATTCGAGCCTTTTCCCAATTCCGATTCCACCATGATGAATCCGCCGAGTAATTCGATGTAAGCTTTTGATATAGCAAGCCCAAGTCCAGCGCCATCGTGTTTGCGCGTTGCCGAAGCTGTACCCTGTCTGAACCGTTCGAAAATCAAGTCTTTTTGTTCAGGAGAAATACCAATACCCGTGTCGGAAACAAAGAATTTTACAGATGATCCATGCGGCTGGTATCCAAATGTAATGGTTCCTGTGTCGGTGAATTTAATTGAATTTTTAATAAGGTTTGTGAGTATCTGGCTGAGTTTAACACTGTCCGTTTTTATTATAAGTTTTTCGCTTTCCTGAATAGACTGATAATTAAGCAGAATATTTTTCTGTTTGGCTTCAGGAGTAAAAAACATCTGAATCTCCTTCATCATGTGATCAATATTCACAGATTTGATCCGAATTGCTATTTCTCCGGCTTCAATCTTCGAAATATCAATGAGGTCGTTGATAATGCTGAGCATTCGTTGTCCGCTTTTTTCGATGATCTCAATAAATTCCATGTGATGCTCGTCCGAAAGATCAGGCGATTTCAAAAGGTCGGCAAAACCAAGGATTCCATTCATTGGTGTACGAATCTCGTGACTGATGTTGGCCAGAAAAGCTGATTTTAGCCGGTCGCTTTCTTCAGCTCTTTCTTTTGCTTTAATCAGTTCTTCCTCAATCTTTTTTCGTTTTGTTATTTCTTCTCCAACTCCCACATAATTCATGATATGTCCCTGGCTGTTGAAAATGGCAGAGATCGTTTTGTTATCCCAATACAACTCGCCCGACTTACGTCTGTTGATGATTTCGCCTTTCCATGTTCCTCCGGAAATGATGGTTGACCAGAGTTCTTTGAAGATGCTGTCGTCCATTTTTCCTGATTTGAGAATGCGGGGATTCTTGCCAATAACCTCGTCACTTTCGTAGCCGGTTATCTCGGTGAAAACTGGATTTACATATTCAATGTTTCCTTCAGCATCTGTTATCACGATCGATGTTGGATTTTGCTCCACAGCTCTTGATAATTGCTTTAGTTGCTGCTCTGTGTTTTTCCTGTCGGTAACATCTTCAATGTACCCCTCCAGATGCAAAATTCTGGTACTTACGTCCTGAATGCCATACCCGCGTTCCCAAAGCCATCGGGTTTCTCCCGAAGCTGTAATGATGGGATAAGTGTCTTCGAAATGAGAATTGCTTTGCAGTGCTTTTTCCCACTTCTCTCTGATTGCATCGCGGTATTCAGGAACAATTATGTCATTGAATGAGATACTTTTTTCTGTCGCAAACTGGTACGGAGAATAGCCGGTAATCCGGAGACAAGCATCGCTAATAAAGCTCATTGTGTAATCCTTGTCGAAGTCGCAGCGATAGACGAATCCGGGCAGGTTTTTCACGATATTGCTCAATTGTAGCTGTTTTTCCAGAAGTTCGCGCTCGGTACGCAGGCTGTCAGTTACATCGACAATAAGATGCAAAATTGCCGCTTTGCGATTGTATTCAAACGGATGTGAATGGACTTTCACCTGGATCAGATTCCCGTTTTTTAAGCGATGTTCCCTGATTTTGCCTGTGGAAGCCTGATCGATGCTGGTGTTTGCTTCCAATTCTCCAACAAGCATCGACGTAAATTCCTCTTCTTTATAACCGTACTTTTTAACGGCAGCGGCATTCACTTCTAATATTTTTCCTGAAACTGGTTCGCTAACCAGAATTGGCTTTGGGTTAAATTCGAACAGCGATCGATAATTCGTCTCTTTTTCCCTGATTTGAAGTTCAATGGCCGTGCGTAGTGTAACTTCATCGCGAAGCTTCCGGTTCTTTGCCTTGTTTCGGATAAATGCCAGAAAAAGTAATATCGCAAGTACCACCAGCATTGATGATTCTGCTGTTTCTCCCCATATACGGTATTTCCACGATTGTGCATCATAATCCATCCCAAAAACGGCGATTGCTTTACCTGCGTTATCAAGAATAGGCACTTCTGCAGTTACCCAGGTTCCCCAGCGGTCTTTTATTGGTGGAGTTATTTGCGATTTTCCCGTTTTAAATGGTAAAAAATCAATGGGCTTTGCATCTGTGATTTCCTCTCCTGACGGAGAGAATCCGATTGAGTTTTCCATCTCTGAATCAACAAGAAAATAAAGCCTTTCGTTTCTTAAAATATAGAGATAAGAAAATTTTGTCCTGAGGTTCTGGGCTGTGACCTGCCTGAGTATTATTTTTAAGTGTGAAAATGATTGTCCCCTGATTTCTTCAATATTTTCGGGAATTGAATCGAGTGATTCCCTTGGAAGGCTTGCTGCTACAGAATTGGCAATCAGCAACGCCTTACCTTTTTCCTGTTCAATTGCATCGTACCTGATGAAGTAAATGAAACCAGCACCAACGACAATTACAACAAACAAAACAAGTATCTCTTTTGCCGATAATTTTTTCGCTAAGCTCATAGTCATCGTGAATGATATTCAGGATGTTGGATAAAATTTTGATTTTGGTTTTTTTAATCGGAAAGTAGGTCCTGCCCCAATCTTCCTTCTCCCACAATTCGCGGCGTAAAGGAATATAAAAAAATGCAGATTTCAAATTAGCGGACAAAAATATCCGTTGCTTTATTGTGCTTATTCTCAATAAGAAGAAATGCCCCTAATGCCGGTTAAATAGAAAAGCCGCTCTCCATTGGGAGAAACGGCCTTCCGATTGTTCTAAGAGATGTTGATTCGATTTATTTTTTCCATAGTTTCTCCATTTCTTCCAATGTTTTTCCTTTCGTTTCAGGAACCATTTTCCAAACAAAGAGGAACGAGATCAAGCTCATCAATCCATAAAAGCTATATGTGAGCCCCCCGCTAAATTCCATCATTGCAGGGTAAGTTGACGAAATAAAATAGTTAGCTGCCCATTGCGCGGCAACCGCAATAGCAATGGCGCGTCCCCTGATTTTATTCGGGAATATTTCTGCAATGAGCACCCAGCAAATCGGGCCCCATGACATCATGAAAGAAGCAGTATAGATGATGATGAAAATGAGCGTGCTGATTCCGATGATCTTCATGAAGGCAAGCGAGCCGATCGCGAACATCCCAACGGCCATTCCAATTGATCCGATCATCAGCAATATTTTACGGCCATATTTGTCAACTGTAACAATTGCAACCACCGTAAAGACCACGTTGATTAAACCCATTACGACGGTTTGAAGCATTGAAGCGTCTTTGGCGGCCCCCATGCTTTCAAAAATACGTGGAGCGTAATAAAGCGCCACATTTATTCCAACAAACTGCTGGAATACAGACAGAAGTATGCCGATGATAATGACGATTTTTCCGTAAGCAAACAATTTTTCGGAAGCTGCTTCAACCGATTTTTTAATGTCGCTCATAATCAGTTTTGCCTGCTGGATACCATTGATACGGGTCAGAATTTCCAATGCTTTGTCGCTTCGGTTAGTAAGTGCCAGGTAACGTGGTGTTTCAGGAACAAAAAATAGCAGAATTCCGAAGATTCCTGCCGGAATGGCTTCAGAAACAAACATCAGTCGCCAGCCTGTTTCGTTGATCCATTCTAGCGATTTTCCATGTGCAATGAAGTAATTGACAAAATATACAACCAGCATTCCAAAAATGATGGCGAACTGGTTAATTGATACCAGACGTCCCCGGATGTCGGCAGGCGAAATTTCGCCAATATACATGGGGCTGATGGCTGAGGCCAGACCAACTCCGATTCCGCCAATGATCCGGTAGAAATTAAACATGAACAGCAAGCCCATGGAAGGGACACCGTGTTTGAAGAATAAGAATTCCGGATAACCCGATCCAAGTGCGGAAATGAAAAACAAGATGGCAGCAATCATCAGCGATTTCTTTCGTCCGATTTTCGATGCCAAAAGCCCTGATATTAGTCCGCCAATGATGCACCCAATCAAGGCGCTTGAAATTGTTGCTCCGTGTACCAAAGCACTCAATCCAAGGCTTGTGATTAAAAAGTCCTGAACTGATTTTTCTGCACCCGAAATAACAGCGGTGTCATATCCAAACAATAATCCACCCAGGGTTGCCACTAAAGTGATCCCTATGATAAATTTCGTGTTA
>JAEWME010000251.1 GCA_023393265.1 Bacteroidota bacterium
AGCTTCTGCAGCAAAATCATTTCCCGAAGCAAAAGTGATATTATCGATGCCGGGGGATATTTCTGACAGCCTGAGTACACCGCGGCTGATGAAAAAAGAGCTGATTCTGCGAAAGGTTTCTGCTGAAAATATTTCCTTTGAAAATCAGGGAACCAATACCCGCGCGCAAGCTTTGAATTGCATTACAATGATCAGCAGCAATGTCCCGGTTTTGCTGGTTACTTCGCCCGAACACATGCGCAGGGCTGTGCTTTGTTTCAAAAAGGCAGGTTTTCAGAAAGTAAACGGGCTACCGGCTTTTGAAAATGCTTTGGAAGCCGACCTGAAATTTGACGACGACAAACTGGGTGGCAACAAAACGCTGGTGCCCGATGTGGGCGAAAACATCAATGCACGTTACCAACTCTGGAACCACCTGAAATATGAAATACTGATTGCCCGCGAAATGGCAGCCCTCAGCTATTACAAGCTAAGGGGCTGGATTTAGGGTTCAGGAGACTTCTAAAGTTTTTGCAGGTTATTGTACCGAAATCATTTCCATCGACCATGCATCGGTTTGATATTGGCGCAGTACATTCCTTACTGTAAACAGCTTTTTGCCGTCTTTGCTTGCAAACACATATTTAACAATTGTTGTATAAGTCCAGTTTTTTCCATTGATTGTGGCTTGAAATTTATCAGGATTAAACTGGCGGACAACATTATAGCTTTCAGGATCAATTTCTTCGATAAGTGAGTACTCGTAACTATCGTATTCCCTCGAACTTTCTGCAACAAAAATGCTTCCCGCGGCGTCGCTTTGGTTAACCCATACAATGTTCTCGTTTGTAGCAGGTAGTTTTGCAACAATCGGCAGATCGTAGTAGTAATTATCGCTGGCAACATAATCCGGAGTTTTAAATACATTTTTAATTCCTGTATAAATCCTATTGCCATCAGGAGAAATCCAGAAATTGTTGGTGTCGATATTCCAATAAGGAATGGTGTCGTTTGCGATGCCCTTACTAATATCAACCATAATCAATCCGTTTGAATAAAGGATTGAATTTGATCCCAGCAGGTATGGTTGTCCGGGAATTTTCCGGATATTCATTTTCGCATAGGTCTTCGAGTAGTTTGCTGATCTTTTTATTTCTCCGGTCGCCAGGTTTAAACTTCGAAGTGACTGAAAATCTCCGGTGTCGGAGACAATATAACACCAGTTTCCTGATCCAAGAACAATATCATAAATGATACAGTCGGCTTCAACTGTTTTGGTAATGGCTTCCGATTCCAGGTCGATCAGGCTCACATACGCCTGGTTGTATCCAACTACTGCTGTTTTTCCATCTTCGGAAATGCTCACACAGTTTGGTGATTTCGTCAATGGAATGACGGACTGGACAGTATCGCGGCTAAAAATAACCAGTTGGTTTGGTTGCTGGGTCGCAATCACCAGTTTATTGGCTGTAGTGCTAAATTCTGCATCAGTCACTTTTCCACTGATGGCTTTGATGTTTTCTGAATTTTTGACAGTAGCAGAAATGAGCAGTTTTACCTGTAGATTGTAGGTTTGCCCGTTTTCGTATATCTGAATGGTGGCGTTATATTCGGGTTCCGTCAGGTTGGAGTTCGATGCGGAGATCACGATCTGTTGTGACTCTCCGGCATTCAGCGAACCTGAATAGGCAGAACAGGTCATCCAGTAAGGAATGTCGTAAATCTGAAAGTTAACGAAGCCACCGCCCCTGTTTTCAATCGTAAATGTTTGTGGTTCCCAGTCTTTCAGTTGTATGCCCGATGTGGATATGTAAAATTTAGGATCGGCTTCGCTTTCGGGAACATGCGGACGGCCAATTTTAACAGAAAGCACTAAAAGGCCAATTTCATCAATATTCAGGATAACCCTTTGACCAATGTCGCCGGTTCTGCCGGCCAACTGGCTCATGTCGGTGGAAAACTGAAATGGAGCATTGCCATGATTGAATTTACCTTTCAGCGAGGAGAAGGTCATACATTTTGGCTGTGCAACAATCGTATAAGCTTCACTCATGTCGATCGGTAAAGTTAATGTGACCGAATATTGCTGGCTCGTTTCTTCAATGAATAGTGTGTCCTGCAAATTATACTGATCGATGGGCATCTGCGATGTTTTTAAGAAATCGTCGGAGCAGCCAGCAAATACAACTGCAATGCATGCTGCAACTAAATATAGGATTTTCCTGATTTTCATGGTGTTTCATAAATAAAGGTGGATTCCCAACGACAGCCCGATTCTGGAAATATTCTCCCAGTCTTCTTTATCCAGCTCCTGTGTTTGTTTGTTGGTGCCATCGTCAACTGTCATTTTCTTGATGTTCGACCCAAATAAATTCAAATCGAGGCCTGCCGAAAGTTTTTTTGTTAGATAGTATTCCATGCCAAAACTGATGTCAAATGCAAATGCTTGTCCGGTTGCGAGTAACGGATTTCCGACGAAGGTCGCTTCGTCGCGGTAAAAGGCAATTCCTGCAGAAATATCGGATGTCCACATAAACTTTGGATTCGATACCAGACGCTGTTCAGCAAAAAGCGACAGACCTGCATAATTGACGAATATGTCCTCGCTGATTTTGCCCCAGATCATATTTACATCGTCAAGATCAAATGATCCATTCATCGAGCTTTTGGTCGAAAACAGTCGGTATTTTAGTCCAACTCCATAGTCTTTGGAAACCATGTAATGGGCCGAAGCACCATAAGCAGGACCAAATTTTAGTTTATTGTAATAATCTTTTGCAGCATCTTTGCTTGTCCCGGCGTCAACAAGAGCTTTCTCTGCATCAGAACTGCTGGCGGTTAGGTAGCTCATTCCTGATAAAATGCTCAGCCTGACTTTTCCGTGGTCTGTGGCTTTAGCTTTTTGCTCCGGCATTTCCATTGGCGCAATTGCAGGTTCTGACATTGCCTGACGCTGCTGTTCTTCGTCCTTAGCTGAGTAAAAGCTCAATACTTCGCTTTTAGCGATTTTTCCTTTCGCCGAAATCTGTCCGTTGCGTACAAGGAAGAAAATCTTGTTGCTGGTAATTTTTTGTATCTCGCAGTTTAACGTATCGTGATTTGTTGTTATGATTTTATCCTGACCGGTGACTGAGAGTGAAAGCAAAACAATTGCAAATAATGAGAATAAGTGTTTTGTCATTTTGAGGTGATTTTTGGCGTGGAGTTGTGTGGAAATCTGTGATTTTTTTGTTATGTCAAAAATATGAACTATTTTTCGAATAGCGATGCACCTGTTCCAACAATTTTGCGGCTTCTTGCTTATTGATATTCTTTTTATATTTTCGTCTCAATCAAACCTCCATTTTATGAGAAAAAATTTCCTTTTCCTGGTTTTATTTTGCTTTTCTTCAGCGCTTTTTGGTCAGGACGACAAGAAAGACCAACAGCTAATTAAGAAGAACTGGAATTTTGGTGCGCTTCCAACAATCACTTTCGATACCGACCTTGGCTTCCAGTATGGCGCATTGGTCAACCTTTACGATTATGGCGACGGGACCCGCTATCCGAAATACAACCATTCGCTTTATTTTGAGGTTTCCAGGTACACCAAAGGAAGTGGGATAAACCGCTTTTATTATGACTCGGATGAGCTTATTAAAGGACTGCAAACATCGTTCGATTTAAGTTATCTCTCCGATCAGGCCTACGATTTCTACGGGTTCAACGGGTTTGATGCCGTTTATCAGCCCGATTGGGTCGATGATTCAAAACCCGATGGGGTTTATCAGACGCGAATGTTCTACAAATATGATCGTAAGCTTTTCAGGATGAAGGCCGATTTGCAGGGAAAATTGTATGGCGATCATTTCAGGTGGATAAGCGGTTTCAACTTACAGAATTTCAAAATTTCGAGTGTTAACCTGAAAAAGCTGAATAAAGGAAAAGACGGCAGGGACATTCTTCCGGATGTGGATGGTTTGTACGAAAAATATCAGCAATGGGGGATTATTTCTGAGGACGAAGCGAATGGTGGTTTTGTTCCAACGGTTAAAGGCGGAATTGTATACGACAGCCGCGACAATCGGCCCAACCCGATGAAAGGTATTTGGACAGAAGCAGTGGTGGAAGGTGCTCCTGAATTTTTGGGTGCCGAAAGTTCTTTCCTGAAACTGAGTTTGATTCACCGCGAGTATTTTACACTTGTGCCAGAGAACCTTTCGTTTGTTTACCGCGTTGCATACCAAACTACACTGGCCGGATCGACGCCATTTTATTACCAGTCGCAGGTTATTACCTCGGTGCTCACGGGTGCACTGTCCGAAGGTCTCGGGGGAGCCAAAACACTGCGCGGTGTATTGCGTAACCGAGTTGTTGGCGATGGTTTCTTCTACGGAAATGCTGAGTTACGATGGAAGGTGGTTCACTTTAACTGGATTAATAACAA
>JAEWME010000267.1 GCA_023393265.1 Bacteroidota bacterium
GCCTGAACCCGTCGGGATAACACAGTTCGAGCCGCCTGATTACATTGTTCAGCCCAATTCCCATGCTTTCGGCCTGATTGAGTCTTTCCCGCAGAACGGGATTGCTCAGTTCTACACGAAGCCAGTCGTCCTCCATTTCGAGGTGTATTTTAATCAGCGACTCGGCACCGTGCAACACCCCGTATTTAAAGGCATTCTCCACCAATGGATTCAGGATGAATGGTTCTATCACATGATTTTTACTGATATTTCTGGCCTGAAAATCGACCGTAATGGAATTCTTCAGCCATAGTTTCTGCAGATCGATGTAATTTTCGATCATTCCAATTTCCTGGCTGATGGGAATTTCGCTGCGGGAATTTTCGCTTAGCATGTGTCTCAAAATTGCTGAAAGGCGCATTACGGCTTCCGACGTGAGGTCGGATTTGCGGTTAGCCAGAGAGTGAATATTATTGAGCGCATTGAAAAGAAAATGCGGATTGATCTGCTGCCGGAGCGACATCAACTCGGCATTTAACTTCTCATTTTCATAGCGTTTAATCAGGTCTTCTTCTCTTGTCATCTTCTGAAAGATGCGGATTGAAGAGGAAAAGGTGAGAAAAGCAAAAACAAGGAAGATCATTCCAAACGAGCGCCTGATCATGAAAAATTTCTCAGCTTTTGGCATTGGCATGTCTCTTGGGAAAATCCGTTCGGGCATCCTCCTGTCAAATCCGGGAGGTGCATTGTGCATAAAGTCGTTAAAAGAAAGTTTATGAATAAGCGGATCGACCACCAGAAAAGACAGTAATACAATGACCAGTATGGAAATAGTAAACGTCAGGTATTTCTTGGGAAGCAGAAACTTTGGCGACAGGAAAAAATAATTCAGGTAAAAAAGGAAGAACCCGTAGACATATTGTAATACAGCAAAAACCGGCACGCTTTGGTTCTGGCGCATCGTAAACAGCGTAAACGCGAAGAAAAGAACCAACCATACCGAAAGGTGAAGCAAAATAGTAAGCCATTTCTCAGCTTTGATCTTTTGTAAAAATTGTGTTTTCCGGTAAAATTTCATCATAGGTTTGGCAATGTTTGCCGTTAAACAACTATTCATTCAGATGCGCCGAACGATACCAAAGTTGCATGAGTCAATATAATTTTTTCAGCCGCATCATTAAACTCGTCTCATTTCGACATTGCAAATATCAGAAAGCCAGCAAGAACCTACTAGTTAATTGATACATAAAAACGTTAATTAATAATAAACACACGCAACAAAAAAGCTGCTCCCCTACAAGAGAAACAGCTTTACAAACAGCACAATGAATTCTGTAACTATCAGTCGTTTTCATCATATTCGTCGAATGGCTTAAATTCCCATACGTCGTCGAGGTAGTAGCTTCCGGTTTGTCCGGTGGCAATAATGGCTTTCCCTCCTGCGGTAAAAGCGACTGCATTGGTTCGGGCTGCACCTTCGAAATCTGTTTTTTCAGTCCAGGTGTCGCCTGCAAAATCATACTCCCAAACATCGCTGAGCGAACCAGTCTTCTCGCCCAGAAAAACATAAGCTTTCCCATCAATCACAAACGAGCTGGCATTCTGTCTCAGGATGGTCCAACTGTCGTCATCATCCAGCGCAGTTCTCTTTGTCCACGAATCCAAAGTAGGATCATATTCCCACATGTCTGTCAGGAAAACGCCGTTATTGATGCCTGTGCACACGTATGCTTTTCCGTTATAGGTAAATGCGGTAGCACCTCTTCGTTTCGATCCGCCGATGCTCTGAACCTTCTCCCACTGATTACCTGCTGCCGCCGTCGGGTCGAACTTGTAAAAGTCGATTTTATCAACCGAGTCATCGCCGTAGCCAGTCCCAATGTAACCGTAGTTCCCGAGTGAAAAACCAACTGCTTTATAGCGCGCTCCGCCAACAAAATCGTCTTTTTGTGTCCAGGAATTTGTTTCAGGATCATATTCCCACAAATCTTTCAGTTTGTTGGTTCCATCATAACCGGTTCCCACATAGCCTTTCCCGTTAATCGAAAATGCTACGGCAGCAACACGGCCAACGCTTGGAAAATCGGCAATTTTATCCCACCTGTCAATGTCCGGATTGTATTTCCAAAAATCATTCAGGTATTCATTGTCGTCGTCATCGTTGTATCCTAGCCCCAGGTAAGCATTGTCTCCGATTACGAAACTCACCGCCGACCCTCTTGGCAATCCTTCAAAGTCGGATTTTTTCACCCAGTTCCCAACCGGATCGTCGTCGCTTTTATTACATGCAACAAGCAGTAAAATAACTCCTAAGACCGTCATCCTTAACGTTTTCATAGCTTTTTCATTTTAATTCAAATTTGTGTTCAAAGCTAAATGCGACATAAAAGGATTAAAAGCATATTCATTTAAACTGGTTGTTTTAATCTACCGACAGGCATATTTCACCGATATAACCGGTTCGTCGATAAACGAACCAGCAAAAAATCAGGAACAAAGCATAATACATCCTGAAAAACAATCCATTAACATCAAAAAGGGAAAATCAGGAAAAGTTTATATCGAATGGAAAAGGGCGTCTGTATATTTTAATTCTTCGATTTAAGTTTCCCCTATACATTCGCTCCGAATATTTGAAGCCATGAACAGATTTGCGGGTTTCTCCTGAAGCGGTTTCAGGAAAAACGGCAAAGGCTGGCAATTCAATTTAAACATGCAGAAAGAATGAAAACATCCATATTCTTAATTTTCGTCGTGGGAATACTGCTCGCCTCCTGCTCGGTATCGGAACTTGAAGATTTTGTGGTTGGAGACAATTTCATCAGCGACGACTCGGGAATCATGATGATTGACTCGATGAAAGTGAATACTTCAACCGTAAAATTCGATTCAATTCCGACCAATTCAACCGGACGCCTGCTGGTTGGAAGCAATTACAACGAACTCTCAGGATACAAATCGTCAGCCTCTTTTTTCGAAGTCTCCTTCACTCAGGAAATCTCTTTTACCACTTTCGTTTACGATTCGCTTTGTGTGGTTTTAGGCTACGACGGCTATTATTCGGGCGATACAACTGCAACACAAACCATCAGCCTGCACCAGCTAAAGGAAAGAATGGAATTGCAAAGCAGCAGCGAACTTTATTCAATCAGCAAATTTGCATACAACGATACACCGCTCGGTTCTGTAACGCTCCAGCCAAAACCCAATTCTAAAAAGAACCTTTCTTTCCGTCTTTCCGACCAGTTAGGGAATAGGCTGGCTGAAATGATTAAGGCAAAGAAAGACACGCTGCGCAACGAAGAATTATTCAAAAACTTTTTCAAAGGGCTGGTGCTTAAAACCGAAGGAAATGTAAAAGGCGCTGCCATCGGGTTCAGTGCAGCAAGCAGTTCTTCGTCTGACACCGAGACCACAACAACGACGACAAAAAGTACCGTTTCGGCTCCTGAAATCAGGTTATATTATCACCTGAAACCCAATCCCGACAACCTATCCGGATTGTATTACAAACTCGAATTTTCAAGCTCGGGAATCTATTTTACACAGGTCTCTGAAGACATGACCGGATCGCCACTCGAAAACATTACCTCGACAGAAAACGAAATAAGCTCATCGCTTTCGGGAAACCAAGTCCTGATACAATCTGGCTCCCAAATGTTTGCCAAGGTAAATATACCCTACGTGGATAACCTGCTGATGATTGGTAAAAATTCGGGACTGGTTTCGGCACAGCTCACATTGTATCCGGTAAAAGGAACCTATGGAAAGACTTCCGATTTGCCCGACTCGCTTTACGTTTACAGCAGCGACCGCAAAAACAAGCTCACAGGCCAGCTTACCATTCCGGGAACAAGCAACGGTGTTTATGCGCGCCTGAAAATTGTGAAAGATGTTGAAGAAACAGTTAGCTACCAGGCCGATGTTACAACATTTATCGATACCGAATTGAAGGAAGCGCTTGAAACGAACCGCTCCGTCATAATCGGATTTGGAACCACAGAATCGGCCAAGTCGCTCGAACACGTCATTATAGGAGGTACCAACTCGGGCAAATATGCGCCGCAAGTCAAAGTATATTATTATCACAATTAAAGGGCAAAACAGAAAATCAAAATTTCAAAACAAACAACTGACAAACGCATGAATATAAAAAGGATACAAGTTGTTTCGGCATTCCTGATTTTCGCTTCAGTTGCCGGTTACTCGCAAAACTCTACCAGCTCGCCATACTCCGGATTTGGTATCGGGGAACTCGAAATGGCATCAGGAGGAAGAAATACAGGTATGGGATACACCGGAATCGCCCTGAAGTCGAACCTGTTTATGAACACAACCAACCCTGCATCTCTGACAGCAATTGAGCCGCAAAGTTTCATTTTTGACATGGGGCTTCACTACACCTACACGCAACTGGAAAGTTCGAGCAAAAGTGTTGATGTAAACAATGGCAACCTGAGCTGGCTTCAAATGGGATTTCCGATTTCGAAGAAGTTCTTCGGGGGCATTTCTCTAAATCCGAAAAGTAGTGTCGGGTATAAAATATACACTCAAAAATCCATACAGGGAACAACAACCAGGTTTCCCGCCGTGTATGAAGGAACAGGCGGACTAAGCGAAGCAGCCGGATTGCTGGCTTTTAAGCTGAACAAGTACGCATCGTTCGGCCTCAAAGGTGGCTATATCTGGGGAAACGTAACCGAAACGCAAGAGCAAACGGTTACCATCTCATCAACAGGATACGTCATCGACCAGACTGATAATACGCATTATTCCGGTGCCTATTTCGATTTTGGAACACAGGTTTCTATCCCGGTTTCAGCAAAATCGACCATTATCTGGGGTGCTGTAGTCGGTCTCAACAGCCAGCTAAACTCCAACCGGTCGACAACCATTACCAAAAGCTACGGTGCCACCACCGATGTTATAACCTCCGACTCGAAATCATACGGATCGATGAAGTTACCGCTGGATTTAGGTACTGGTGTCAGCTTTCTCTATGGGCCAAAGTGGGTCGGAACATTCGACTTCAGGAGAAGCGACTGGACTGATGCCAGCCTGAATATCAGCAGTCGCAAGCTGAGTACAAACAATAGTTTCAGGGGAGGTATCGAATTTGCGCCCAAGGCCGATCCTCGTTTACTGAAGCAAACTGCCCGCTACAGGCTGGGCTACCGCTACGAAAGCGGTTATATTAAAATGTATAACAGAGAGATACACGAACAGGGAATTACTTTTGGTATCGGTGTACCTATCAGGAAAGAAAAAAGCTTTGCCAATTTCACCGTAGACCTCGGTACACGCGGAACCACAGAAGTGAACCTTGTAAAGGAAAAATACATCAAACTAACGGCGAGCTTTAACCTTTGGGACCGCTGGTTTGTAAAAAGGCAATACGACTAGAAACAGGAAACCCACCTGAGTTTTCTGCAATAAAAAGGGTCGCTTGGAAATACCAAACGACCCTTCTACCAAGAAACTACCTGTTAGTAATTTTGAGATTCGAGTTCGAAATAGGCCTGCGGATGATCGCAAACCGGGCATTTCAATGGCGGTTTGGTCGATTCGTGCAGGAATCCGCACACGCGGCATTTCCATACTACTTTGCCTTCGCGTTCGAAAACTTTACCTTCTTCAAGGTTTTTATACAGTTTACGGTAGCGTTCTTCGTGAGCTTTTTCCACTTTGGCAATTGCCTTAAAAAGAACGGCAATTTTCTTAAATCCTTCTTCCTCGGCAATGCGGGCAAATTCAGGATACAAATCGCTCCATTCTTCATTTTCACCGTCAGCAGCAGCTTTCAGGTTTTCGAGTGTTGTGCCAATTTTTCCGGCGGGATAGGTTGCAGTAATTTCCACCATGCGGCCTTCCAATTGTTTAAAGAACTGTTTGGCATGAGAGCGTTCGTTTTCAGCAGTTTCCATAAAAAGGGCTGCAATTTGTTCCAAACCTTCGGCTTTGGCCTGTTTGGCAAAGAACTCGTAACGATTGCGAGCCTGTGATTCACCGGCAAAGGCTTTCAGCAGGTTCTTTTCGGTTTGTGTTCCGGCTAATGATTCCATAACTAATATTTAAATGGTTTTTTTACTAAAACAGATTTTTAAAAATACGAATAAAAGCAGGTCATAAAATGGATTTAAATAATTTAGATTCATTCAAAAATAATTCAGAAAAAAAGACCGGGTACATACGAAATCCGAAATCGGCACACATAAAGAACTACCCCAAACCTGGTGGAACAATCGGCCACAGGCTAACCACCATACTTCAAGTCGGTTGACTTTGTTAAGGTTTCATAAGGTTTTAAAGCGACAGCATTTTTATTTTGAAGAGAAGCAAAAAAATAACGACATTTGCGTCTTTTAAGCTTGAAATCATGACCATTGTCGAAGCACAGAAAGAGATTATAGAGGAGTTTTCTGCTTATGAAGACTGGATGGACAAATATAGCTACCTGATTGAACTCGGTAACGACCTTCAGGATTTAGACCCGAAAGAAAAGACCGATCAGCACCTGATTAAAGGTTGTCAATCGAGGGTTTGGCTGGTTCCCGAATTCACTGATGGTAAAATCGTATTCAGGGGCGAAAGCGACGCTGTGATCGTGAAAGGACTGGTAGCATTGCTATTGAGAGTTGTTTCAGGGCGCACACCACAGGAAATCATGGGAAATGAGTTGTTTTTTGTTGATGAAATCGGCCTGAACCAGCACCTCTCTCCTACCCGCTCCAACGGACTGCTGGCTATGATCAAACAAATTAAACTCTATGCTGTTGCATATAACAGAGTTTCAGAAAAAGGAGAATAGAAGATGGATACCAGAATAGACCTGATTATTGAGCGGCTGAAAGACGTTTATGATCCTGAAATACCGGTTAATATATACGATCTGGGCTTGATATATAACCTCGATGTCGACGAAAATAACAAAGCTAACATCATCATGACACTGACAGCACCTGGCTGCCCGGTTGCCGATGTGCTGGTTGAAGATGTTCGGCAAGCCGCACTCGCAGTAGAGAACGTCAAAGAGTGTGATGTTGAACTTGTTTTTGACCCGCCATGGGATAAATCGATGATGAGCGAAGAAGCCCGACTGGAATTGGGATTTTTTTAAACTTTCAAATAAATCAATCAGCTTCGGCTGGTTTTTTTATGCCTCTTTTGACAGGCTCAGTCCTTCGACAGTAAAACTGAATGTAGCGCCCTTACCCAATTCCGATTCGAGCCATATCCTACCGCCAAGCAGCTCAGTCAGTTTTAGTGTAATAGCCAGTCCCAAACCGGTTCCACGGAATATTTTCGCTGAGTTTTCATTCAATTTCCTGAAACGTTGAAAAATAGCCTCATGAAATTCACTGCTGATGCCCATTCCGGTATCCTTCACATAGATAACCATTTCGCCATCCTTTGCCTTATAATAACCAAACTCAACATAGCCGCTTTCAGTAAATTTAAACGCGTTGGAAAGCAGGTTGATCAGAATTTGCCGAACGCGTACACGATCAGAAAAGGCCATGAGCCGACTATTTCCGGGTAACTTCCTCACCCTCAGTTCAACTTTGCAATCTTCGCGGCTACAGGTGAAAATTTCTGTCATTTCATCTATCAGCCCATCAACGCTAAATTCCTGTTTCTTTACTGAAAGCTGACCGGCTTCAATCTTCGACAAGTCGATAATTTCGTCGATCAACACCAGCAACGACTCGGTATTCGACTCAACCAAACTGGTGTAGGTTGCGCGTGTTTGCTCATCGGGAATACCCTCTGCCAGTAAAGACGAAAAACCAACGATGGAGTTAAGCGGTGTCCGTATTTCGTGTGAAACATTGGCCAGAAAGGCAGATTTCAGCTTGTCCGACTCCTCCGCCTTCATCTTGGCAATCATCAAATTCTCGTTCGATTCGTTTAGCCTTCTATTGGCATCTTCCAGTCCTTCAATTGCATGACTCAGTTTTCGATATGCTTCTTCTAACTCATCCTTTTGCATTTCAATTTTATCAAGATGAACCTGTACTTTTCGCTGGGCAACACGACGGCGACGGTTAACTACCGACAAAACAATTACTGCAAGTAACATTATTGTTAGCAAAACGAGTAAAATACGATAGCCCGTTTTATTAATCATCCGTTCATGATTAATCAGCAAAGCTCCCTCCGGAATTGCCGACTTCGGGATGTTAAATAATTCCAATGCCTGAAGATCAAAAAAGTACTCCTGCGGCATGATTTTCACGTGACTAAAAGAATTGTAATCAATCGATTCCATCAAACTATGGAGTAAACAAACAGCTTCATTACCCACTGTTTTTCCACGCTGAAACAATCCCCCAACCAAGCCTTTTCCTAAAAATTCCGGATCGTTTGAAAAGACAGGAAGCTTCGTGGTTTTTATTATCCGGCTAAATACCAAAGTATTATCTGCAATCGCTCCGGATTCGTACTGACTTACACTCAGATAATAAACGGCATCAAAATCTGATTTTTCACCACATAAATTGCAGATTGAGTCGGCATCAACATGTTCAGGAAAGGATATTTTGAGTTCAGGATAAATCGCCTGCAATTCGCTAAATTCTTCCCGATAGATTCTTCCGGTTGTTGTTTTATCGCAAACGACAAGTAAACGCCTGGCTTTTGGCAAAAGCCTTTTCACCATCTCAATTACACCATCCGTACCCGAAGTTTCTTCAAAACCATAAAACCGGGAACGTTGCAAGGGATAGTCGTCAGTATTGGACACACCCGTAAACACCACAGGTGCTTTAGGGAAAAGCTCTTCGCCATATTTGAACATGAAATCAAGTGCATCGTTGTCGGTAGTAATCACACCGCTAAAAACTACACCTGCATATTTCTCCCTCAGGTAATTTCGCTCCAGTTCAAATTTTGCCTGATCGAATTTCTTGGCATCCAGATTTTTTACATACAGGTTTATTTCAGGATACTTGCGAAGCGCATCCATAATTCCTGAAGTCAGACTATCGGTCCACATAAATCCCTGATGGTAGGAATTCAGGAGCAATACATTTTTTGTTCCGCCTGACGGAGCTAAGCCAAACGATCTGAGGAGGGGGGAAAAGATCAAAAGAAAAACGAGCCAACCACGAATCTGCATTCTCTTCGGTAACTTTTGATATTTTTGGTTCAGAAAATTAACAATTTTTAATTGGCAAACAAAGTTTTAGCCCACCGATTAAATATAACGTACTGAAGAGAATAAAAAAGCAGCAACTCCAACGGAACTGCTGCTTCAATATCGATTTAAAAAATGCTTATTTCTTTTCCTTTACATTTACAATCAGGCTCAATTCTTCCAATTGCGTATCGGCAATAGTTGATGGGCTGTCCATCATCACATCGCGGCCCGAGTTGTTCTTCGGGAAAGCGATGGTGTCGCGGATACTGTCGAGCCCTGCAAACATCGAAGTGAGGCGGTCGAAACCAAAAGCGATACCCGCATGTGGTGGAGCGCCAAATTTAAAGGCGTTCATCAGGAAGCCAAACTGGTATTCGGCCTGCTCGGGAGTAAAGCCCAGCAAGCTAAACATTCTTGCCTGAAGCGACTTGTCGAAAATACGAACAGAACCACCGCCAATTTCAACACCATTGATTACAAGGTCGTAGGCATTGGCGCGAACAGCTCCCGGATTCGTTTCGAGCAGCGGAATATCTTCGGGTTTGGGCGACGTGAATGGATGATGCATGGCATAGAAACGGGCTGTTTCTTCGTCCCATTCCAGCAGCGGAAAATCCACCACCCACAATGGTTTGAATACGTTTTTGTCGCGCAGACCCAATTGGTTCGCCATTTCCAGACGAAGTTCGCCAAGGGCTTTCTGCATTTTTTCTTTTGGTCCAGAAAGAATCAGAATCAGGTCGCCGGGTTTTGCACCCAAAGCATCAGCCCATTTCTGCAAATCTTCCGGAGTATAAAATTTATCAACCGACGATTTGATCGAACCATCGGCAGCAACTTTCACATTCACCATTCCTTTGGCGCCAATCTGCGGACGTTTCACCCATTCGGTCAGGGCATCGAGTTGTTTGCGGGTATATTCGGCACAACCAGTGGCGCAAATTCCGCCAATGTATTCGGCTTCGTTGAATACCGAGAAATCTTTGCCTTTGGCCAATGCTGTCAGGTCTTTTATTTTCATCTCAAAGCGGATGTCCGGCTTGTCCGAGCCGTAGAACTCCATGGCTTCGGAATAAGGCATCCGTGGAAATTCGGTGATATCAATACCTTTGATTTCCCTGAACATATATTTGGTCAGGCCCTCGAACATATTCAGCACATCTTCCTGCTGAACGAACGACATTTCGCAGTCGATCTGGGTAAATTCGGGTTGGCGGTCGGCACGTAAATCTTCGTCGCGGAAACATTTCACAATCTGGTAGTATCGATCGAAACCGGCCACCATGAGCAACTGTTTCAACTGCTGAGGCGATTGCGGCAAAGCGTAGAATTCACCCGGGTTCATGCGCGAAGGAACCACAAAGTCGCGGGCCCCTTCAGGAGTTGACTTGATCAGTACCGGAGTTTCGGTTTCGATGAAATTTTGTTCGTTCAAATAAGAACGCACGGCATGCGCCATTTTTGCGCGCAAAATCAGTGTATCGCGAACAGGGGCACGACGAAGGTCGAGGTAGCGGTATTTCATGCGCAGTTCGTCGCCACCATCGCTCACATCTTCAATGGTGAAAGGCGGTGTATCAGCAGCATTCAGGATGTTCAGTTCCGAAACTTCCAGTTCGACTTCGCCGGTAGCAATATTCTTGTTTTTGCTGCTGCGTTCGCGCACCGTTCCGGTAGCCTGAATCACATACTCGCGGCCCAACTGTGCAGCTTTTTCAGCAACAACTTTCTCGGTTTTCTCGTCGAAAACCAATTGTGTAATTCCGTAGCGGTCGCGCAAATCGACAAAAGTCATTCCGCCCAGATTTCTGACCCGCTGAACCCAGCCTGCAAGGGTTACTACCGAACCCTGATTGTTGATGCGTAATTCGCCGCATGTATGTGTTCTGTACATCGTTATTTTCGTTTTGATCGGTGCAAAAATAAGGAGTTTTCACAATAATAAGCGGAGAAAAATCAGTTTCATGATTCTTTTATCTCCTACTTCGAAGACCTCTCAATCATGAAACGAATTTTCGAGCCGGAGAGAACGGTAATGAATTTTGAATTGATGTGATTTGCCGGACACGCCAAATCGACATTACCGATAAAATCCAGACTAAGTTCCTCGCCTTTTTCGTTTTCGGAATAACACCAATCAATATTTTTTATGACATGATAGCAATCACCATCAATGGCAGTAAATCCATAAGTTAAACCGTTAATTTCCAGAAAAAATGCGTTGGAATGAGCATAAACCGAATACTCAACACCAGCGTCCTTGCCTTTGCAGAAATACTTCTTTCTACTGATGTCATAAATTTCATTCAGGTCGGGAACGATATTCAGCGTGGCCGCTTCATTATCAAAAATAATAGACATTGTGTCACTGGAAAGATTCAGTATAGTTAGTTTTCCATTGCATTTTCCGGAAAATGAACCATCCTTCAGATTCTGAAAGATAGAATTAAACTCAGTACCATCTTTGTTTTCGAATACCTGAGAGTTAACTACAATACTCTCGAACAAAAGAAAAAATAAGAATGGCCATTTCATTGCTATTTACTTTTTTACTTTCTCCCAGATTTCATCAATCCTAACTTTAACAATAGAGTTCAGGTTATTGGAATTCTGACTCAGATAAAACCCGTAAAAGTGCATTCTTTCATCTTTAATACGGAAGTGGTACGTGTTTGCCAAATCAATTAATTCACCATCCGATCCTGTGTGATAAGTAACAATCGTAGAATCATTCAAAACATAAAAAGTACCATGATTCAAAATGTATTCTCTGCCATCAGATGACATTGAAACCGTTTCAAAAGAGTGATCTTTATTAAATGATTGGATTCGGGAATTGACCATGGAAAACTGAGTTGTTCCAACAAATTTCCAGTTCCCGAATATTGAGGATTCTTTCTCTTTTTGTTTTGTAAATGCACAAGCAAATAATAAGAGAATCAAGCTAATAAAAAATGCTAGTTTCTTCTTCATCGCCTACTACTAATTGATTCTGACCCATTTTTCGTCAACATAAAACTTCACAAGCACTTTCGGGCTTTGAGGCACTGGCATGGTATAAAAGCCTTTATAACAAAGAGTGTCTCCGACAAATTTATATCGATATACCCATGCTACATCCAAAAAAATATCTCTCTCAGTATGATGCAAAACAAGAATACTGTCGTTCTGAACAATGTAAACACCTTGATTAAACGGAAAATTTTGACCACCGGGATACCTGATATCACTAGAGAACTGGTTATTTTCGAAGAAAGTAACAGTGCGATCCATCTGAATTGGGGGATTGGGTTGTCCGTTTGTCGTTGCCTTTTCTAAATGAAAGGTACCAACGAATTTACTTTTAGGATCAGGTTTCATCGAACAAATGATAAAAAACATAAGTAAGGCAAGGCTAAGGTTCAATGGTAATGATTTCATCTTGAGTTTTTTTCTACTAAATTTAATACATATTACAATTCATTTCAATATGCCGGGCAACATATTTTAATCAGGCGAGTTAATCTTTCAACAGTCGAAAGCCATTACAATTACCATATTGATAATTTCTGCTTATTTTCGCTTTAATTTTGTACAATGGAACTTTTTAACGACGAATATTTTATGCGGCGCGCCCTTCAGGAAGCACAAACAGCTTTTGATGAAGGAGAAATACCGGTTGGTGCCGTAGTGGTGTCACAAAACCGCATTATTGCCCGCGCTCATAATCTTACCGAAACGCTGAACGACGTGACTGCCCACGCCGAAATGCAGGCCATTACCGCTGCGGCAAACCTGCTGGGCGGCAAATACCTGAATGAATGCACGCTTTATGTAACCGTTGAACCGTGCGTGATGTGCGCCGGAGCCTTAGGCTGGTCGCAGGTTGGCAAAATCGTTTATGGTGCATCCGACGAAAAACGAGGTTTCCAGAAGTTCGCACCCGGCGCATTACATCCTAAAACCGAAGTAGTTTTTGGAATTTTGGAAAATGAATGCGCCCAATTGATGCGGGATTTCTTTCAGAAAAAGCGGTGATTCTTCATTTTCTGCCCGTCACATAAATGTTGACAGCAAAGGATAGCACAGGTCCCCTTTATGCGCGCATTATCCTTTGCCGTTAGCTTTAGCCAACGGTTTCGATTACAAACCCCACCTTTTTCAAATCTTCCCAATAGTTTGGATATGATTTGGTGACGACCATCGGATCGAGAATAGCCACCGGACCGTAGATCTGACAAGCCGGGGCAAAAGCCAGCGCCATGCGGTGATCGTGGTAGGTTTCAATTTCGGGAACAGCCTGTTTTTCGCGCGGCAAAGTGCCGTCCCAGCTTAATTCGCCGTGAGCAGGTTCAGCAATTTGTGCACCGAATTTAGCCAGTTCATCCTGAAGTGCAGCGATGCGGTTGGTTTCCTTAATCTTCAGCGTTTCCAGTCCGGCGAAATGAAACGGGATTTGCTTCATCACGCACAAAACGGCAAAAGTCTGCGCCACATCCGGGTTTTCGATGAAGTTTAGGTTCAACGATTTGGGCAGCGGCTTGCCATTTTTTACCAATCGCGATCCTTTTTCAGTGGCGACAGTGTCAATCCCCAGTTGCTCAAACCATTTGGCGATTTGCGCGTCACCCTGCAAGCTTTCGGTAGTCAGGCCGATCAATTCCACATCAACATCGTCGGCCATCACAGCCATTTGGTACCAGTACGAAGCGCCTGACCAGTCGGCTTCAACCGAGAAAGGTCTTGCTTTGTAGCTTTGCTCGGCGATGCGGATTTCATTGCCTTTCCACACCGATTTTACACCGAATTGCTCCATGAGTCTCAGGGTCATTTCGATGTATGGGCGCGAGGTAATTTTGTTTTTCAAGCGCAATGTCAGGCCGCCTTCGATGGTTGGTGCAATCATCAGCAAAGCCGAAATATACTGGCTGCTCACGCTTCCGTCGAGTTCCAGAACACAGCCTTTTAGGTGTGAACCGTAAATTTTCAGCGGCGGAAAACCTTCGCTTTCGAGGTATTCGATTCGGGCACCGAGCTTGTTCAGTGCATCCACCAAAATGCCGATTGGGCGTTGCTTCATCCTATCCGAGCCGGTCAGTGTCCACTCGCCCACAATTTGCGAAAGAAAAGCCGTCAAAAAGCGCATAGCTGTTCCGGCGTGACCAATATCGAAATAATTTGTATTGGAGTTGAAGACCTTTTCGATTACCCGTGTGTCGTCGCTGTCCGACAAATTTTCAATCGGGTACGGACTGTAGGCCAGCGCGTGAATGATCAGTGCGCGGTTAGCCACACTTTTCGATCCGGGGAGAATGATGCTTCCCTTCAGGGTTTTATCGGGTTTTGAAACGAGGTATTTCATTTAAAATTGTTTCGGGTTGCGAGTTTCGTGTTACGGGGCAGTTACAACTCGGAACTCGTATCCCGTAACCCGCAACTTTTATAATATTCCAGCGCTTCGATGATCAGTTCTTTCGGGCAATCGACGTTGATCTCCACTTTCCCGATTTCAGGAATGAGGGTGAAATTGATGCGTTTGCCTTCGTTCTTTTTGTCGTGGGTCATCAGTTGGTAAAGCGCTTCGAAGTCACTTTCCTGAATTTCGAACTTGCCATATTTCGAAATCATCCAGTCAGAAATGCTGTCCAACTCATCTTCGCCTAGTCCGCATTGTTTGGCCGACAGGTAAAGCTCGGCAATCATACCGTAGGCTACAGCGTAACCGTGCAAAATCGGGCGGCCGGTTTTCATGGCGTAGCTTTCAAATGCGTGTCCGACGGTATGCCCAAAGTTCAGTGCCTTGCGGATATTTTGCTCGCGTAGGTCGTTCAGTACGTGCCATTCCTTCACCGCCACCGAATGGGCGATGATTTCCTGAAGCGCCGAATAGTCGATGCTTTCCATGTCGAAAGCCATCAGTTCGACCCAGTGTTCGCGGTTTTTGATCAAGCCGTGTTTCAGCATTTCGGCATATCCTGAAAGAAAATTTTCGTGATCAATCGTTTTCAGGAAATTGGTGTTGATGATCACCGAATTTGGTTCCATAAAAACACCGATCTCATTTTTCAGGCCGTTGAAATTGAAGCCGGTTTTTCCGCCCAGCGACGCATCAACCTGCGCCAGCAAGGTGGTTGGAATGTTGACAAAATCGAGGCCGCGCTTAAAAGTCGAAGCCGCGAAGCCACCCAAATCGGTCAGCATTCCGCCGCCAATGTTAATGAGCAGCGATTTGCGGTCGGCACCGCTG